>DASXSW010000626.1:0-12688 GCA_036505755.1 Binatia bacterium
CTCGTTAAAGAGTGAGGTGGGCAGGAGGGCGACGGCCCAAAGGCCGGAGCCTACCTGACCGCCGAACTCTGGCTTCGGCACCCGCTCTCTCAACTTTTCAACGCTGGCAAAATCAACTACTACCGAAGTCAAAAATTGAAGTCGCGCTCCGAAGAAGGAAGCCCGGCGGGACGGCATTCCCCCCTATTGGCTTGTTGATGGCGATGCGCTAGTCGAGATGTTTGAGAAGCTGGAACTCGGGCTCATAGCGAGGCAGACCTTCGATGTGGACGAGAGGTTCTTTGAGGAGTTTCGAATATAATGCAAGGACTCCAAAACAAAATCCCTTGCAGACGCGCTGTACAAAGGGCGCGGTGCGCCAGTTAACCGGCTCGTGTACCAAAATACAAGACGCGCCCGTTTAACTTCTGCCGCGCCTGTTCACAAGTGGAACCCGGACCAAACCCTCCCCCCGGCCGTCTGCACAATCCATCCTGCAACCTAGCGTGACGATTTCCGTGTACGACGCCGCACCGTCAATGCGTTGACTCGTTGCGTTGCGTGAGACGCGATTGATTTTTTTCTCTCAGACGCCCGCTTGACAAGCGTGTATTACAGAAATGGCACGGGTGACATACAGCGGAGCATCGAATCAAAGCGTCAGTGTAGCAAATCACGACGTTAGAAAATTCTTGCTGACGGCATACTGATTGCTCTCTCTTTCTATCGCAGAAAATAAACTCAAGCCCCGGCTGACTACCGGGCAAAGGGGGATAGAATGGAGAATTATCAGGTACAGTTTCGCGACCTACTCAAACGCGCAGTCTCAGAGCCGGGCACAATCAGTGCCGCTTACTCCGCGTTTCACAACTACTCGATAGGCAATCAGCTTGCCGCGCTCGTTCAATGCTCGCTGCGAAAGATTCCAGTAGGGCCGATTTCCACATTGAAGGACTGGAACAGCAAGGGCCGCTTCGTCAAGCGCGGAGAAAAGGCCATCTGGCTTTGCATACCGATAACGGGAAAGAAGGCCGTCAAGGATGAAACCACCAGGGAAGAAACAACGGAGCATTACACGTTCTTTGTCTGGAAGCCCCGTTGGTTCGTTCTAGCGCAGACTGAGGGCCAGGAATACAAGCCGGATGTTGTAAGCAATGCCTGGAACAGAGCGAAAGCCCTTGAAGCGCTCAGTATTGAAGAACGGCCCTTCGAGATGATCAACGGCAATTGCCAGGGATACAGCCAGGGCAAAGCGATTGCCATCAATCCGTTAGCCGTTAACCCGCTGAAAACCACGATTCATGAAATGGCGCATATCCTTTGCGGGCATACCGCTGAGGGCCGCGTCACTGATTCAGAGACAACGGCGCGTCATCTGCGTGAAGCGGAAGCGGAGTCCGTCGCTTTCCTAGTCGGTTCGATTATTGGACTAGACAACCTGAGCGATTGCCGGGGCTATATTCAGGAATGGCTCAAAGGCGATAGCATCCCGGAGAAATCCGCGCAGAAAATCTTCCGCGTGGCCGATCAAATCCTTAAAACCGGTAGCAATTCGGCGGAAAGGATAGACTGATATGGCTTACCGGCTGAAAACCTTTCAAGTCCAGTTTGTGGCGGAGCCCCCGGAGTTTCCACGGGGTTCTTATTGCCGATCATCGGAAGACGTTGCAATCGTAGCGCGGGGAATTTACCGAACCCTAGACGCGGATAAAGAGCATTTCCTTTTGCTCACCCTGAACAACAAGAACCGCGTGAACGGCTTTAAGGTCGTATCGACGGGCAGTCTAACGGCTTCGCTAGTGCATCCGCGTGAAGTGTGGCGGGCGGCCCTTCATCTTTGCGCGGCTGCCGTTATCTTCGTCCACAACCACCCAAGCGGCGAACCGGCCCCAAGCCCGGAAGATCAGGATATCACGCGGCGACTCAAGGAAACGGGCGACGTTCTCGGAATACGCGTGCTAGACCATGTTGTGCTTGGGGATAGCGAGCGCTTTTTTTCGTTCAGCGACAAGGGCCTTTTGTAACCATCTTACCTTTGCCCTCCAGCCGTGAGGGCTTAGGCAAGCTGGCTGCGTTGACCCCGCTGTTGCCCCGCGTTCCTTCCTTGACGGGGCGTCAAAACCTGCTAAGAAAATCGGAATCGAGCCGGAAGCGGCATTCCATCCGGCTTAAAGACTTCCCTTTAGGGCATCCCCCAAAAGGGGAAGCGGCAGGTCTAGTCAACCGCAGCCCCGGTCCGTAAAGCCGGGGCATTTCTTTCACCGTCTGGCCATTGGCAGTGGTCGCACTAGTCGCAACGGTCGCCGTCTTGCTTGCTTTGAGCTGCCCTTAAGGCGGTAGCTTGCTGGTAGCATGGCTTTGTAACTCGGCTTGCTTGCTGGGATCTTGCGACGCCCGCAACTACTGTGACTGTAGCAACTGGCTGTTTTTTTTGCTGCTACCGGTTTGCTACCGAAATGAGATAAAGTCGATGCTCTGAAAGCTCCAAAGAGTGGAATGAGGCGCAACCGGTGATTTAGCTCTACGAGGGGAAAACGCGGATGGTTACATCTGGTTTCATGCCATTCCGAGCGTGGCAAGATTGCCTGAACTGCGGCGCCGTGAGCGGCTGTTCGTAAGCCGATCGTCGACTAAAGCGCGCCAGTAGTTTACGGGCCGGTATCTGCATCACAGAGCCGGCCCGTTTCTTATTCACATGGTCGTTACGACGTTTATAACTGGGAGATTGGGACTTTGCGGACAAAGACCTGAGGCCGCCAGAGCGGCTCATTTTTTTTCTAAATGTAGCATCCCCTTTTGCGTGTCGATGTCCATACGGAAATTGCTCAAAAAATTCAGGCCTAAAAGGCCGGCCACCTGGGGATCGGGGACGGCGTCATGGACGGCGGTGGGGAGATTGCGAATTTCCATCCCACCGACGGCGATTGATTCTAAACTGGTTACCGGCGCCTCAATCAATCCATTGGCGGTTTGAAATTGCAACGTCTTAGGGCTCGGACCCACGTCGATGGAAAGATCTCGCGCCAGCGCATTCGAGATCAGCGTGTAACTCGCGCCGGTGTCGACGACAAACTTTGCCGAGCGTTTATTGTTGAGGGTTGCCTGGATGATGACCACCTCGCCGTGTCTCTCCATGGGAATGGAGGCTTTTCGAGGCGGCGGTTTTCGTTCTGGTTCGGCGGCTCGAGGGCTTTCCTGGGCTTGAATTCGGCCGGCCGTTCCCCGTTGTTTCGGCGGCACGTCGTGCAGGTTATCGGTGATATGGAGCACGCCATTCTCATCGACCCAACGGTAATATTCGGCAGCCCGCAGTGGCGCAAAAACGAGCCAAATGAGGCCTATCGCTGCAACGACACCAGTGAAGATCTTCACGATTGTGGTAAACTTACCACAGTTGTTGCTTCGGCGAAACCAAAATGCTGCGCTCGAGGCAGTGGTGCTTGGGTAATGGATGGGGAAGATGTCGTCCAGTCAAGCAATTGGCCGTCAGGCTGCTTTACAATACCGGATCGCTGTGGTAGAGATCTAGGCAACTAAGGAAGGAAAGAGAGAGAAAGAGCGGAGAATATGGGAATTGCTGAACCGCAGAAACAAGCAGTCGTCGAGCAGTTCAGGGTTCATCAGACGGACACAGGCTCTCCCGAAGTGCAAGTTGCGCTTCTCAGTCAGCGCATCGACCATCTTACCGAACACTTCAAGGTTCATGTAAAGGATCACCATTCTCGCCGTGGCCTCCTGAAGCTAGTAGGGCAGAGGAGAAGGTTGCTGGATTATCTTCGAAATTCAGATTTCGAAAGATACCAGAGCCTAATCCAGCGGCTTGGAATACGTAAGTAGCTATTTCCAGCCCGTTGCCCTCCGTTTCCACACCTCCGTTAGACCTGTCTCCCGCCAGAGGATTTTTCTATGATTAAGAAAATCGAATTGGATTTTCATGGCCGACCCTTATCCATCGAAGTTGGACGGCTGGCTAAACAAGCAGATGGTGCCGCGCTGGTACGCTACGGCGAGACCGTGGTCTTGGTGACGGCGGTGGCCACCAGAGAGCTCAAATTGGACACTGATTTTTTCCCGCTCACGGTCGATTACCAAGAAAAAACTTTCGCCGCAGGCAAGATTCCGGGCGGCTTTTTCAAGCGCGAGGGCCGGCCTTCGGAAAAAGAGATTTTAACCTGCCGGCTGATCGATCGCTCGATCCGTCCGCTTTTCTCCGAAGGTCTACGTTGTGAAACCCAAGTCATAGCGACCGTTTTATCGGCCGACCGAGAGAACGATCCGGATGTCGTGGCCATGCTGGGGACTTCAGTGGCCCTGCATGTATCCGACATTCCGTTCAACGGTCCGTTAGCTGGCGTCCGCATCGGTCGCACCAAGGGCCAGTGGGTGATGAATCCGACCCAAGGCCAGCTTGAAGAAAGCGACGTGGATATTTTTCTTTCGGGCAGCCGAGATGCCATCGTCATGGTCGAAGGCGGCGCGCAGATGGTGCCCGAGGATGAAATCCTTGAGGCGCTGTTCGCCGGCCATGCGGCCATTCAGCCGCTGATTCAAATCCAGGAAGAAATTCGCCGGGAAGTCGGCAAGCCGAAGCGAGAAGTGCCCCTCGCCGAGTTCGATCGCGCGGTTGTACGTCGGGTCGAGGAACTGGCGCTCACACGACTCAAACAGGCCCTCGAGATCCCGGAAAAATTGGAACGCTACAAACGGATCGCGGAGGTGAAGGGCGAAGTCGTGCCGCAAGCCTTGGCGGAGTTTCCGGAAAAGCAAAAAGACATCAAAGGCGCCTTCGATGAGCTAAAGCGGAATGTTTTTCGCGGACTGGTGATTCACCAGGAGCGGCGCATCGATGGGCGCGGCCTAAAAGACATTCGGCCGATCACCTGCGAAATCGAAGTGCTGCCGCGCACGCATGGCTCGGCGTTGTTTACCCGCGGTGAGACGCAGGCGTTGGTGGTGACAACCTTGGGCACCACGTCGGACGAGCAGAGAGTCGATGCGCTGCTCGGCGAGCACTTCAAAAAGTTCATGTTGCACTACAATTTTCCACCGTTCAGTGTCGGCGAGGTCAAGTTCCTGCGTGGTCCCGGGCGACGTGAAATCGGTCATGGCAATCTGGCGGAGCGTGCGCTTGTTCCCGTGCTTCCTGCCGAGGAAAGCTTCCCTTATACCATACGAATTGTCTCCGAAATTCTAGAATCGAACGGCTCGACGTCAATGGCGACCGTTTGCGGCGGATCGCTGTCGTTGATGGACGCCGGCGTGCCCGTAACCGCGCCGGTGGCCGGCATCGCCATGGGTTTGATCAAGGAAGGCGAACATGTGCGCGTGCTGTCCGACATCCTCGGCGACGAAGATCATTTGGGCGATATGGATTTCAAAGTCGCCGGCACGGCGGAGGGAGTGACGTCGTTGCAGATGGATATCAAGGTCAATGGGGTCGACCGTGAGATCATGCGCCAGGCGTTGCATCAAGCGAAACAAGGCCGGCTGCATATTCTCGGTATCATGAATGCAACGTTGCCGGCGGCGCGCACCAATGTTTCCGGCCATGCGCCGCGCATCATTACGCTCAAGGTCAAACCGGATAAGATTCGCGAGATTATTGGCCCGGGCGGCAAGGTCATTCGCGGCATCATTGAAGCCACCGGTGTCAAGATGGACGTCGAAGACGACGGCACTGTGACGATCGCCTCCGTCGACGAGGCGGCTTCCCAGAAGGCCGTCGAAATGGTGCAAAGGATCGCCGCCGAAGCCGAGGTCGGAAAAATCTACAAAGGCACCGTGCGCAAGATCGTCGAGTTTGGCGCGTTTGTCGAAATTCTGCCGGGAACGGATGGTCTGATTCACATCTCCCAGCTGGCCCCAGAACGGGTACGCAAAGTCACCGATGTGCTCAAAGAAGGCGACGAGGTGATGGTCAAAGTCCTGGAAATCGATAGACAGGGCAAGATCCGGCTAAGCCGTAAAGAGGCGCTCCAGGAAACCAGCGGCAGCTCGAGCAACGCATAATCATGTTTGCTAAGACCGACTTAGACAACGGCATCCGCATCGTGTCGTACGAGATGCCGGAGCATCGTTCGGTGAGTCTCGGCATCTGGGTGGAAAGCGGATCGCGCCACGAATCCGCAGCCCAGAACGGCATCTCCCACTTTATCGAGCATCTGCTCTTCAAAGGCACGGAACGGCGTAGCGCGGCGCAAATTGCCGAAGAGATGGACGCCGTGGGTGGCGTGATCAACGCCTTTACTTCCAAAGAGCACACCTGCTATTACGCCAAGGTACTCGACGAAAATCTGCCCTTGGCGATCGATCTTTTGACCGACATTTTTCTTCATTCGAGTTTCGACGCTGAGGAGATCGAGCGGGAGAGATCGGTCATCCTGCAGGAGATTTCCCAGGCGGAAGACACTCCGGATGACTACGTTCACGATCTTTTCAGTCTCGACTTTTTTAAAAACCATCCGATTGCCCGCCCGATCTGCGGCAGGCAAGAAACCGTCACGAGTTTCCAACGGGACGATTTCCTCGGTTTCTTTAAATCGCGCTATCGCCCGCGCCGAGTGATCGTGTCGGCGGCTGGTCATTTTCGCCACGACGCGCTGGTTAAAGAGATCGCCGCTCGCCTGAGCGTGGTGACGGATGGAGTCGATGGCGACCCGGTGCTCAGCCTGGAAGGCGAGACCGTGCCGAAGATGGGGAGCGGTGTTTTTTCTCACGCGAAATCACTGGAACAAGCTCATCTTTGTCTGGGTGTGGCGGGGATTCACCAGGCTCATCCTAAGCGCTACGCGGCCTACGTGCTCAACACGCTGCTCGGCGGCGGCATGAGCTCCCGGTTGTTTCAGGAGATCCGTGAGAAGCGCGGCAAAGCCTACTCCGTCTATTCTTTCTCGACATCGTACAAAGACGTCGGTTACCTGGGCGTCTATGCCGGCACAAGCATCGAATCGACGGAAGAGGTCGTCGAACTGATTGTCAAGGAGCTGGACAAACTCGCCGCTGGTGAAATGACGGACGAGGAACTGCGCCGCACCCAAGGCCAGCTGGTCGGCAGCATGATGCTCGGCTTAGAGTCGACGGATTCATGGATGAGCCACATCGCGCGCAACGAAATCTACTTCGGTAAGATGGTGACTACGGACGAGATTTGCCAACGGATCCGCGCCGTGTCTCGTGATGAAGTCGTGGAGTTGGCCGACGCGCTGTTTCGCACAGACGGTATGACGCTGACTCTCTTGGGCGATTTCAACGATAATTTCCAGCTTAAAAATCTAAACATGAATCACTGAGCCGCGGTCGTTTGGTCCTGCGGGATGATGAGCGGTGGAAGAAGTTCGCATTGAGATCAAACGCCTGCGGCCAAGCGCGAAATCCCTGGCCCTGCCGGCATATATGACCGCGGGCGCAGCGGGCATGGATCTTTGCGCGGACGTCGAGAATGATCTGCATCTCGCGCCGATGGAGCGGGCTTTAATTCCCACGGGATTCGCGATTGCTTTGCCCGCTGGTTTTGAAGCACAGATCCGCCCGCGCAGCGGACTGGCGCTCAATCAAGGCTTGACATTGGCGAACAGTCCCGGAACCATCGACGCCGATTATCGCGGAGAAATTCAGGTGATCGCGATCAATTTAGGTACCGAGCCGATCATTATCCAACGCGGCCAGCGCATCGCGCAGATGATCGTGCAGCGCATCACTCGAGCGCAGTGGCACGAAGTGGACGACCTTGCGTCGTCTGCGCGTCAGGCCGGCGGGTTCGGACATACGGATAAGAAAAGCTAAGTTCAAGGTTCAAAGTTCAAAAGTTCAAAGGGAAGAGCAAATCCGAGGAGGATCAGTCCTTGAACCATTGAACTTTTGAACGATCAAAGGGCATCTTCGAAGCATGATCGCACGTTACACCCGACCGGAAATGGGCCGCATCTGGTCGGAAGAAAATGGCTTCCAAAAGTGGCTCGATGTCGAAATCCTCGCCGCGGAAGGCCTCGCGCGGCTCGGTAAAGTCCCGAAAGCCGCGATAGCGCGCATCCGCAGGAAAGCGCGATTCAATGTGCAGCGCATCCGCGAGATCGAAAGTGAGGTCAAACACGAAATCATCGCATTCCTGAGCTGCGTGGCGGAATCGATCGGCGACGACGCCCGCTATCTTCACGTGGGCATGACCTCTTCCGACGTCATGGATACAGCGCTGGCGATTCAGTTCAAAGAAGCGTCGGCAATTCTCGAGCGGGACATCAAGGATTTGATGCGGGTGCTCCGCCGTCAAGCGCACAAATACAAGTGGACGGTCATGATTGGCCGCACCCATGGGATACATGCCGAGCCGATCACCTTCGGCTTGAAGCTCGCTCTCTGGTATCAGGAAATGACGCGCCAACTCTCCCGGTTTCAAAAAGCAGTCGACGATATTTGTGTCGGTCAGATTTCGGGGGCGGTAGGGACTTTCGCGCAGATCTCACCAAGGGTTGAAGCCTACGTATGCAAACAGAGCGGGCTTAAACCGGCGCTGATTTCCAATCAGATTATTCAGCGCGACCGCCATGCGTATTATTTTGCGACCTTGGCGATTATCGCCAGCTCGCTGGAAAAGTTCGCCGTCGAAGTGCGCCATTTGCAGCGCACGGAAGTCCAAGAAGCCGAAGAACCGTTTACCCAAGGGCAGAAGGGCTCATCGGCGATGCCGCACAAACGTAACCCGATCCTATCGGAAAATGTCTCAGGACTGGCGCGGTTGGTGCGCTCCTACGCCGTAGCCGCCATGGAAAATGTTCCGCTGTGGCATGAGCGCGATATCAGTCACTCTTCGGTCGAGCGCGTGATCGCGCCGGACGCGACGATCGCGCTCGACTTCATGCTACGGCGCATGACCTATGTGCTTGGCAACCTTTGCGTCTATCCGGAGAATATGAAGCGCAATCTGGAAAAAAGCGGTGGCGCGGTTTTCTCCGAGAAAGTTTTGCTCGCGTTAGTCGACAAAGGTATCTCCCGCGACATTGCCTACCGCATGGTGCAGCGCCACGCCTTGAAGGTTGGCAGAGAAGGAGGGGATCTCAAGCGGGAGCTGCTGGCCGACGGGGAGATCCGCCGGTATTTGTCTGCGAGGGAGCTAGAAGCAATTTGGGGCGTCAGGCAGCACTTGGCTAACATCGATTTTATCTTTCGTCGGGTGTTTCATTAGGGATAGAGTGACTGAAGGCTGATCGATTATGCGCGTTAAGATTTTCGTTTTGCTTAAAGAGGGCGTCCTTGACCCGCAAGGAAATGCCATCGAGCGCTCGTTGCACGCGCTCGGCTACGGCGAAGTGCAGAACGTCCGAGTGGGAAAATATCTCGAGCTCAATGTCGATGCTCCGTCGCAGGCTGTCGCAGAGCTTCGCGTCCGTGAAATGTGTGATAAACTATTGGCAAATACCGTCATCGAAGACTACCGCTTTGAAATTGGTTCTGAGTCCTGAGTGAAGAGTACTGAGATACGCGCCTCTCCCTTTGCGGTATTCCCGGCTCAGCACTCAGCGCTCATTATTCAGACCTGAGTATGCGTTGGGGTGTTATTACTTTTCCAGGCTCCTGTGACGACCAGGACGTGTTCGACAGCCTCAAAGTAGAATTGAGGCAGAAGGTCAAGTTCCTTTGGCACAAAGACGAGCTTGCCGGCAGTTACGATTGCATCGTGCTCCCGGGCGGATTTTCCTACGGTGATTATCTCCGCTGCGGTGCCATGGCGCGTTTCTCGCCGATCATGCAGGGCGTGGTCAAGTTCGCGCGGCGCGGCGGGCTGGTACTCGGTATTTGCAATGGTTTTCAAATCCTATGCGAGTCTGGTTTGCTGCCCGGCGCGCTGATGCGCAACGCCGGCCTGCAGTTTGTTTGCCAGCCGGTTTATCTGCGGGCGGAAGAAACCGACACGCCGTTTACGGGTGCCCTGAAAAAAGGCCAGCTGCTCAAAATGCCGATCAAACACGGCGAGGGCTGTTACTACGCTGATCCGCAAACCCTCGAGCGTTTGCACAAAAACCGCCAAATCTTGCTACGCTATGTCGACGCCAAAGGCAGGCCGGCAACGGCGGCCAATCCCAATGGTTCTTTGGAAAATATAGCGGGCATATGCAACGAAAAGCGAAACGTCTTCGGCCTCATGCCCCATCCGGAAGTCGCCTGCAGCAGGATTCTTGGCAGCGAGGACGGCGCTAAAATCTTTACGTCGATCGCGGCGGCTTGCGCTGATAGAGCGAAGTCGCATGGCTAAGCTGCAGACAAGACACCTTGCACAGCCGTCGGTGACGCCGGAGCTGGTCGCCAGCCATGGAATCACGCCCGACGAATACCAGAAGATCGTCAAGGCACTCGGGCGCGAGCCGAACTATACGGAGCTAGGCGTGTTCTCGGTGATGTGGTCGGAGCACTGTAGCTATAAGAGCTCGCGCCACTATCTCAAAAACCTTCCGACTGAAGGCCCGCATGTTTTACAGGGGCCCGGTGAAAATGCCGGCATCGTCGATATCGGCGGCGGGCTGGCCGTCGCGTTCAAGATGGAAAGCCACAACCACCCGTCATTCATTGAGCCCTATCAAGGCGCGGCCACGGGAGTGGGAGGCATTTTGCGCGATATCTTCACTATGGGCGCGCGCCCCATCGCGTCGCTTAACTCGTTGCGCTTTGGCAGCGTCGGTCACCCGCGCACGCGCTACTTGCTGTCCGGCGTGGTCGCCGGCATCGGCGGCTACGGTAACTGCATCGGGGTGCCCACGGTGGGCGGGGAATGTTTCTTCGACGAGTGCTACAACGCCAATGTTCTCGTCAATGCTTTTACCCTCGGCATCGTCAAGAAAAAACAAATCTTCACCGGCATCGCCAAGGGTGTCGATAACCCGGTGATGTACGTCGGTTCGAAGACGGGCCGGGACGGCATTCACGGCGCCACTATGGCCTCTGAGTCATTTTCTGAGGAGAAGGAACAGCGCCGGCCGACGGTGCAAGTGGGCGACCCGTTCACCGAGAAGTTGCTCTTGGAAGCCTGCATGGAATTGATGGAGAAGAATTACATCGTCGGTATTCAGGACATGGGCGCCGCCGGTCTGACCAGTTCGTCTTCGGAAATGGCTGGGCGCGGCGGCTGCGGAGTCGAACTTGATCTCTCCCGCGTTCCCTTGCGCGAAAAAGGTATGACGCCCTACGAGATTCTCCTCTCGGAGTCGCAGGAACGCATGCTCCTGGTCGCCAAGCGCGGCAGCGAAGAGGCGGTTAAAAGGATCTTCGACAAATGGGATCTTGACGCCGTGGTGATCGGCCGCGTCACCGATGACCAGTTGTTCCGCGCGCTGTGGGACGGCGATGAGGTGGCGCGGATTCCGATCCGCGCATTGACCAAAGAAGCTCCGGCCTATCAGCGACCGGCGGCGCGGCCGGCCGACCATGACCAATTGCAACAGTTGGATCTTGCAACCGTGAAAGAGCCAAAGGATCTCGCCGCGACATTCAAACAGCTACTGGCTTCACCGAATATCGCATCGAAGGAGTGGATCTTTCGACAATACGATCATTTCGTGCGCACGAATACTGTAGTGGCGCCCGGCGCGGATGCCGCAGTGATCCGCGTCAAGGGTACTCAAAAGGGTTTAGCGCTCACGGTCGACGGCAATGGCCGATATTGTTATTTGGATCCTTATGTCGGGGGTGTGTTGGCGGTCGCGGAGGCGGCGCGCAATCTCGCTTGCGTCGGCGCTCGTCCGATCGGTTTGACCGATTGTCTGAATTTCGGTAGCCCGGAGAATCCCGCAGTCATGTGGCAATTTGCCCAAGTCATTCAAGGCATGCGCGACGCTTGTGTGGCTCTCAATGTGCCGGTTGTGAGCGGCAATGTGAGTTTCTATAATGAGACTGACGGCACGCCCATTCATCCCACGCCGACGATTGGCATGGTGGGGCTGCTGGAAAAAGTCCAGCGCGTGGTAACACCCTGGTTCAAAACCCCGGGCGATGCGGTGGTTTTGCTCGGCCGGACGCGCGAAGAGTTGGGCGGCAGCGAGTATCTCAAATGGGTTCATGGGTTGACGCGCGGCACGCCGCCGTGGATCGATCTCAAGATGGAGCAGGCGGTGCAAAATTGTTGCCGCGATGCTATAGAGCAGGAACTGCTCTGTTCGGCCCATGACGTTTCCGACGGTGGCCTGGCGGTCACGTTGGCGGAGTGTTGCATCGGCGGCCCGGAAAAGTCTCTCGGCGTACGGATCGATACGCGCGAGATGATCCGCGCCGATGCCCTCTTGTTCAGCGAGTCGCAGTCGCGCATTGTCGTTTCGCTCAAGGAAGAAAATGTCGGGCGGCTCAACGATATTGCGGCACGGTATGGCGTCCCCGCGCAGGTCATCGGCACCGTGGGGGGAGCGCGTTTCGTCATCCAGTCGTTGTTGCAGTTGCCCGTGGAGGAGCTTAGAGCGATTTGGTCGACAGGGTTGACGGCGAGGTTGAAATAATTTCGTTCAAAGGTTCAACCGTTCAAGGTTCAAACGTGGCAAGCTAATTCGCGTGAATTGAGATGGCGGATAAATTTCACGAAGAATGCGCCGTCATGGGCGTGTACGGTCATCCCGAGGCGGCCAATATGGTTTACCTCGGTCTCTATGCTCTGCAGCATCGCGGCCAGGAGTCTTGCGGCATCGTCTCCTCGGACGGCAAGGGGCTGATTTCCCATCGTCAGATGGGCTTGGTT
>DASXSW010000627.1:0-8212 GCA_036505755.1 Binatia bacterium
AGCGGCCGTTGGTGAAGGTGAACTGTTCGACATTGCCCGCGGAGTTGATCGAGAGTGAACTCTTTGGGCACGAGCGGGGAGCGTTTACCGGGGCGGTATCGAAGCAAGTGGGGCGCTTTGAGCTGGCGGACGGGGGGACGATATTTCTCGACGAGGTGGGCGAGTTGCCGTTGAGGCTGCAGTCGAAGTTATTGAGAGTATTGCAGGAGGGAGAGTTTGAGCGGTTGGGGAGCGGTAAGACGATCAAGGTCGATGTGCGCGTGATAGCGGCAACCAACCGTAATTTGAGTGAAGCGGCGCAGCGTGGGCGATATCGCGCCGATTTATACTATCGGTTAAATGTTTATCCGATCGAGGTACCGCCGCTTCGGGAGCGCAGAGGAGACATCGGCTTATTGGCAGAGGTGTTTTTACACGAAGCCGGGCGGCGATTGGGGAAGAGTTTTGGGAAGATACCGAATGAAATGATTGAAGCATTGCGCGCATACAGCTGGCCTGGCAATGTGCGGGAATTGGAGAACGTGATCAGCAGAGCGGCCGTCATTTCTACCGCTCCAACCCTCCAACTGCCGGATGGATGGAACAAAACTCCGATCAACGGAATGTCCTCTAACGCTTCGAAGATAGTACCAGAAACATTCATGGTGCATGGCGAAGAAAGCCCAGAATCGGTGCCCACCCTTGAGCAATTCGAGCGGACGCGCATCCTGGAGGTCCTGCATCAGACGAACTGGCGGATTGAGGGACCGAAGGGGGCGGCAGTGATTTTAGGCTTGCATCCCAACACGCTACGCTCACGCATGAATAAACTCGCGATCATGAGACCCGCAAAGGCAAGTATTCTTGCTTAAATCCTAAAACCACGAAACTCAGTGGCAAAAACCACGAAATAACGGGGATCGGGTAGCTGATTAAGGATTCTTTTGGCTAACCACGCCTTCTGTAACTGTGTCAAAAACAATTAACATTGATTTTACTCGCTTTGTTTTCCATCTAAGTAGTTGAATAACTGAGTAGCTGAATATTTTGTAGCAGCCTAGTGAGATATTTACGTCTAAATTGCTTTTAATTATCGATATTGTCGGGGCTGCCAGCATTTGTATTTCGCGCCGAAAATGATCCCTGCGATCCTGAGTCAACGGAACCGCTTTAGTCTACCGACCGCTCAACGCCTGTCGTCAGCTCGGTTTTCCGTGTTTCTGGCATCCTAATTGCTCCCTCTTTGGGCCCAGAATACCAAACATAGATTGGCTCATGATGCTGGAAAAAATACGATCACTGGGTAAACCAGGGCGAGTTGCGTTCGCAGACTCGATGTCTCCTTTTATCACGAATCGCACTGAGGAGGTTGACCGCGACTGGCTCGGTCAAGGTGCCTACCCTTGTCACGCTTCGAAGTCTGTCGCCGTTACACCGGCCAATGTCGCGAAATATGAGGAGGCACTCAAGACACTGGCACGCGAGCTCGAGTGCGTAAAGGAGCATGAAAGACAAAAGATTGCCGAGCAGCTACATGACGAGTTCGGCCAGGATCTTTTGGTCGCAAAAATGAGGCTAGCGGAGCTCATGATCAGGCTGCCTCCACAGTACCGCGGTTCTGTCGAAGGAGTTGGGGAAATTATCACCGGCCTGATTCGCCATACGCGAGCGGTTATTCATGAGTTGTACCCGCAGCAGCTTTGCGAGACTGGCCTCACCGCTGCTCTGCAATCGTTAGCGGAAGAGATACAAACGAAACATGGACTTATTTGTACGGCCAAAATCGAATTGACCTCAAGACGATTGAAAGACGAAGTGCAGGAGGTACTATTCCGCGCTGTGCGCGAGCTTCTTCTCAATGTCGTCAAGCATGCGCGGGCCTCTCGAGCCAAAATCGCTTTGACGTGCAGCCCTGATTTCGTTGTGATCGAAGTATGCGACGATGGCCAGGGCTTTGACCGTCACAAGAGCGCGCTATCGAACTTGAGCATCGGTAGATTTGGGCTGTTCAGTGTGCGGGCCCGTCTCGCGCAACTGCGCGGAAATTTGCGTATATTTTCTCGTGTGGGCGAGGGGACCAGAGCGATCATCACTCTGCCGACTGATGGCGCCTAGTGAGATCATGGGACCGAGAATAGTAATCGTAGATGATCACGGTCTGCTTAGAGCCGGACTAAAGTCCATACTGGAAAAAAACAATTTCCACGTCGTTGGCGAGGCGGAAGACGGTCGCACTGCGGCCAGACTAATTGCCAAACTCAAGCCCGAGGCCGTGATCACTGACATTAGCATGCCCGGCCGCAACGGGATCGAATTCACCAGGCAAATCCATCGGGAGTTTCCCAACGTCAAGGTTTTGATCGTGTCTATGCACTGTGAGAGCCGTTTCGTCATGGAATCATTCGCGGCAGGAGCCTCCGGATATTTGCTCAAAGACTCTGGATATGACGAGGTCAGTACCGCGCTGAAACTAGTTTTGGCCGGGCGAAAATATGTTGGGCCGGATGTCGCGGAGACCCTTGTGGAAAGGGCGGTCGCGCAGTGGTTGTCAGAGTCCCAATGTCAACTGACTAAAATATCCAGCAGAGAACGCGAAGTATTACAGCTGGTCGCAGAGGGGAAGTCCACCAAAGAAATCGCAGCCAGTCTTTACGTCAGCATTAAAACTGTTGAAACCCACCGCCGACAAATTATGGGTCGATTGAACCTGCCCAACATCCCCCAACTAACTAAATTTGCGATCCGCGAAGGAATCATATCAGTCCAATAGAATCCGCAAATAATACAGCGTCCCGTCTTTTCGATCTAAGAAGATTCGAAAGGAAGAATCAGGGAATTCCCGATAGGGTTTCCTTGTTGTTTGTGTAAATCACGATCTGAGGCAGCAATTTATCGTATCCCAGGCCAGAGGTCGGAACATATTTAGCTTTACTTGCGCTTGGCATGGATCGACCGCACAAAAAAAAATCCGCCAGCGGGCGCGTACTCATTGCGGAAGACCATAAGATGATGCGCGAGGGGCTCCGCTCATTGCTTGAAGAAAAACTCGGATATGACTGTGTCGCAGAAGCGAATGACGGATACGAGGCGGTGAGAAAAGCCAAAGAATTTCATCCGGACATCGTCATCATGGATATCATGTTACCCAACCTCAATGGAATCGAGGCTACGCGACAGATCAAATCCCAGCAACCGGAGATCGAGGTCGTCGTCCTTTCCATGCACGCAACCCGCAATTACGTTCTTCAAGTGCTACAGGCCGGTGCTTCCGCATATCTACTCAAGGATTCCGCCCTTGAAGATCTTGCCGCCGCCTTGGTGGCGGTCAGTAAAGGGGGAATGTACTTGAGTCCAGCCATAACGACCGCCGCGGCCCTAAAGAACGAAGCGGCCGGTATTTCAGCCAAGAATCTTGCCGATGTGCCACGCCTCACAAAAAGAGAACTCCAGGTCTTGCAACTGATCGCGGACGGTCGATCGACAAAAGAGATCGCAGCAACTCTGGAAGTCAGTGTGAAGACCATTGAAACTCATCGCAAGCAGATTATGGATAAGCTCAGTATCCGAACTATTGCCGGTCTGACAAAATATTGCATCCGCGAAGGATTGACTTCTCTTTGAAAGGTGCGGTAGAAGGATTGACTTCTCTTTGAAGGTCGCGGTAAAAGCGTTCGAGACGCAGGTTTAGACTCGCTCGCAAGTGTTAGCCGTTGCACCCGATATATCGAGCGTGCGTTTCTGCTCAAGAATCGCTTTTAGAGATCTCAGGAAAAACGACCTTAAACTAAGGGTTTTTCTGCTTGCAACAAGCGCAAAACTAGTTTAGGGTCGGACAATTTAATTCTGTAAGGATCGACAAGATCTGAGGTCTGACTGAGACTAATACAAAGGAGGCGAGATGAAGCGAAATAAAGAGTTAACGTTGGCCGTGCTGGGTCTTTTCCTGACAGGAGGGTGCGCGGGACTGACCAAGAACCAGGCTGCTGTGGTCGGCGGAGCGATCTGCGGTATCCTGGGTGGAGCCGCAGGCGCCTCGGTGGGGAATAATGTTGGTGACCGCAGCGATCTTAACCTGGGCATTGGCGCAGGAGTCGGGGCGCTGACGGGAGCATTGATCTGCGGTAGTCTTGCATATTTTATGACGGAGGAGCCGAAGCCGCCACCACCACCACCGCCGCCACCACCGCCACCACCACCGCCACCACCACCACCCGCGCCGAAGCCGCCGCCACCGCCGCCACCCCCACCTCCGCCACCACCGCCGGCGCCGAAGGTTGAGCGAACGATCATCTTGGACGATGTGCTCTTCGACTTTGACAAGAGCAATGTCAAACCGGAAGCAGCGGGAATTTTAGACCGACTGGTGGTCTTCATGAACGAAAACAAAGACAAGAAGGCGAGTCTCTCCGGTCACACCGATAGCATCGGCACGGAAGCCTACAACCAGGCACTGTCCGAGCGGCGGGTGAATTCGGTTAAAGACTACGTCGTAAAGAAGGGCGTCGACAGCAGTCGAATTTCCGGGCAGGGGTTTGGTGAAAGCAAACCGATCGCTGACAACAAGACCCGGGAAGGGCGAGCGAAGAATAGACGCGTAGAAATCAAAGTCCAATGAATGGGAGGGATCACGCAAGGCTCTTCCGAACATGGCTGTCAAGTAGCCCTGATCGAATGGTTGTGTGCGGCGCAATGAACTGCGCCGCACAAGCCCCAGAGTCATTTTGGGGAGACGACAACTCCTAAGGAATTTCGAAACCCGCAGATCAGGAATTTCCTGATATCAAAACAACCGCGCATCGAATAAGCCTGGATCGAACGGCAGCGAGATTTGCCGAGAGAAAAAGGTATCGCCAACGAGCGGCCACATGAGAGCGATTGAAAGGGTCGTTGCCGGAGGCGGGGAAAATATCACCCATGCGACAAGCGCTGTTGAGTCTTGCGGTGTCTACGGCTTTGAGCCTTCTTACTGCATGTGAAAATCGACCAGCTGAGGACGCGCCACACCAGATGGCCAATGCCGACCAACAAAGCTCCGCAGAAGGACTGGCTATTGTTGGTCTTTACGCCCTGAAGAAACTACGGGAATGTAACGATCACCCTGATGCTCCATGCGCGTTTCGCAATGAGGCACGAGGATCTGGCAATCAACAGAACTGATCAATCGCCCGCTGCGACCCCCTTGGGAGAACGATAGTCTTCCGCTGCCACCCTGCATGATTTGTTCGCTATAACGAGCCGCCGCACGTTTATGAGTGACGCTTTGGCATCCCTGATAGCGGTGCGCGTGTAGCTTATTACACCAGATGAGGTCATATACGTACACGCGCGAGCAACGATCAATGGTAGAGATGAAACCGGGAAATGTGATATTTCCTCTGACATTCGATTCCAAGGTCCCGGAGTCTAGGATGGAAACCGTTGTCAAATGGCTATTCAGAACACTGCTTTTCACTCTCACGATCGGCGTGGTTTGGCTCGCCATTGGCGCGGCCGCGCACGCAGAGATACCCCGTCGCATGTTGATTTTGCACGGCGCAAACACACTTATTCCAGGGAACGTCATCGTGGAGCGCATGATTCGGGCGACGGTTGCCGCCGGAGCACCACAGCCAATCGATTTTGACTGGGAAGCCTTCGACGCGCCTAGTCTCGCCAATTCGCATTACGAGTCCGCCTTTGCCAGCCTGCTTCGGCAAAAATACGGCGATCGAAAATTCGATATTGTGATGACCGTACAAACGCCCGCGCTTGATTTTGTTCTCAAACATCGGAATCAGTTATGGCCGGACGCGGCCGTTGTGTTTTTGGGCGTTTCCGAGAGTGCGCTGCGCCAACGCTCGCTCGGTCGGCGCATTACCGGGGTAGCCGGAAGCATCGACTTTGCCGGGACCTTGAGACTGGGATTTCGTCTGCAACCTAATGCTACCCAGGTCGTAGTCGTGAGCGGTGTTACGGCAACTGATCAATCGTGGATTCCATTCGTGCGGAACGCCCTGCGTCCCTTCGAAGGGCAGGTAAAAGTTACTTACCTCACCAATCACTCGCTGCCGCAAATTCTCAACGCCGTAAGCACATTGCCCCAGGACACACTCGTTTTATACACGTCAATGTTCGAAGACGCGGCCGGACGAACGACAATTCCGCGCGACGTAATAATCCAGTTGGCGAGCGTATCCGCAGCGCCCGTTTATGGCTTCTACGAGAGCTTCATCGGTCTGGGGATTGTCGGCGGGGCGATTACCAATTTCGATCACAATGCTCAACGCGTAGGGAAGTTGGTCGCGCGGATTCTAGCAGGTGAAAATCCCGACGAGATACCCGTAGAACTGCCGCCGGCGGCCCGACCGACGGTCGATTGGCGACAGTTGAAGCATTGGGGTCTGAACGAGAAGTTGCTGCCGCCGGATACCGTCGTCCTGTTTAGGCAACCCACACTTTGGCGAGAGTACAGATGGCACATATTTGCGGTTGCTGCCGTTCTAGTCGTCGAGAGTTTGCTGGTTCTCGCCCTCTTGATGCAGCGGCGACGTAGAAAGCTCGCCGAGTCAGCTGTCGAGAAACAATGCTTGGAGCTTGCACACGCCAACGCATCGTTGACCATGAGCGAAGCGAAGAATCGCGCAATTCTGAACGCGCTCCCCGACCTTATGTTTATCCAAACGATCGACGGTGTTTATGTCGACTATCATTGCAAAGATGCCCGCGATCTGTTGCTGCGGCCCGACAGCTTTCTCGGCAAGAACATGACTGAAGTGCTTCCTGCTCACCTCGTTGACGCGCTTTTGCAATGCTTCAAACGTGCGGTCGAGTCTGGTGAGCCAATCATTCACGAATATACTCTGCCGGTGAACGAACAAACGCGCCATTTTGAAGCGCGCATCATTCACTACAATGGCGATCAGATTCTCACCATGGTGCGAGACATCACGGCACGCAAAAACGCCGAGCAATTACTGCGTGAGAATCAAAATTTGCTTAAGACGATCATGGACCATTGTCCCGCCATCGTCTTTCTTAAGGATCGTGACGGTCGATATCTGTATACCAACCCACGGTTCGAAGCGATTGTGGATCTATCGGCGGAAGAGATCGTCGGCAAGACGGATTTCGAGTTGTTTTCGAATGAACAAGCGAGCGTGCTTCGCGCCAACGATCTCGTCGTACTTGAGACCGGGGCGCCAGCGCAATTCGAGGAAGTTGCCATACGTGAGGATGGATCTCGTACCAGCGTTGTCTACAAGTTTCCACTGTTCGACGGGGACGGAAGAGTTTATGCAACTGGCGGTATCGTCACGGATATCACCGAACGAAAGCGTATCGAGGAGGCCTTACGTGAAAGCGAAGCCCGCCTCCGCTACATGACCGACTATGTTCCCACCATAATTTGGATCAACGATGCTCTAGGTCGGTGCACCTACGTAAACAGACAGTGGACAGAATTTACGGGAACGGTTTTCCAAGAACAACTCGGTTTCGGCTGGCTCGCAAGCATCCACCCGGACGATCGGGAAGCTACCAAAAAGTTAGCGAAGGCTGCGATGCAGAAGCGTGAGCCGTTCCAACTTGATTACCGGGTGCGACGCTACGACGGGCAATACCGGTCGGTGATCGACACGGGCTCGCCGCGATTCGATCATAAAGGTGAATTCTTAGGCTACATCGGCGCAGTAACCGACATCACCGAGCGCAAGCGCGTGGAGGAGGCTCTGAGTGAGAGTGAAGAAAGATATCGCAATGTCGTGGAAACTCAAACCGAGCTCATTTGCCGCAATTTGCCCGACACGACGCTGACATTCGTCAACGATGCTTATTGTCGATACTTCGGAAGATCATGCGAACAGCTCATCGGTACGAAGTTCCTGGAGCTTATTCCAGCAGCGGCGCGCGGCGCGGTGCTCGAAAATATTGAAATGCTATGCAAATATCCCGAAATGAAGACGAGCGAACACGAGCACCAGGTTACTCGACCGGATGGAAGTATCGGATGGCAGCGTTGGACTAACCATTTGCTGCTTGATACCGATGGCCACGTGGTTGAAATGCAGGGCGTCGGCCGCGACATTACCGAGCGCAAGCGAGCGGAAGAGGAGTTGAAGGCGGCATTGTCGGAGGTCAAGCGGCTCAAAGAGCGTTTGGAAGCGGAGAATGTGTATTTGCGCTCTGAGGTATCGGGTGTCCATCGGTATGGCGAGATTACCGGGGAGAGCGAAGGGATCAAGAAGGTTTTCGAGCA
>DASXSW010000628.1:0-10318 GCA_036505755.1 Binatia bacterium
ACTCAAGGGCGCGACCGTAAAAAGCTTCGCGGAGAAGACCGGCGCCGTCGCCGCGATCAACGCCAATTACTTCGATGAAAAGGGTCGCCCACTGGCCTACCTGAAAACGGCCGAGAAGGAAATCAACCCTGCGGTTTCAAAGCACTCGCTCTATACCGGAGTCTTTGGGGTGCGTGACTCTGTGCCGTTCGTGGCGCATCGCGATAGCTTTCAACCGGCGCAAGTGAGCGAAGCGCTGCAAGTCGGTCCTCTTCTGTTGAACCACAACGCCATAGTCGAGTTTACCAGCGGCCTGGGGCGGTATGCACGTCGTAGCGTGATTGGCGTCGATAGAGAAGGACGGCTGATCATCGGCGTTACGGACGCTGTACTGGGCGGCTTGAGTTTTGCCGAGCTGCAAGAGTTGTTTACCGGCATGAAGTGGCAATTGAACACGCCGGATTTGCTGAACCTGGACGGCGGCGGGTCAGCGCAGCTCTATGTGAAGGCAGGAAAGTTTGAAGAATGGGTGTCCGGCACGTCAGAAGTGCCGGTAGCCATCGGCTTTTTCACCAAACCTAACTGACATCCTGTCGGCTCGAAGTGGATGGATGATTTTCTTACCACGGAGTATTCAGGTCGGACGTAGGGGCGGGGTTCAAACCCGACCCTAAATATTCCCGGCGAGAGTTCTCACTCCAGTGACGCAAACGCGATTCGACTCCAGTTCAAGGCAGAGGCCGGCAGGATGCCGAGATAGAGAGTCCCGATAACCGCCACCGCGATGGCGACATAAACGGCTGAAGCCTGTCGAAAGCTTTTGCCTTCAGCGCCGCCCTCTTCCATGTACATCGCGACGATCACTCGCAAGTAATAAATCACCGAGAGCAAACTGTTGAGCACGCCGATGATCGCCAGCCCGATGTGACCGGAAAGCACTGCCGCGCGAAAGACGTAGAACTTTCCGGCAAAGCCGCCAAGCGGCGGAAAGCCGGCAAGCGACAACATGAACAGTGACATGGCCAATCCGAGAAAGGGCCGCTTGAATCCTAGCCCGGCGAAGTCACGATAGTTTTCCCGCTGATTGTTGGCTTCCGATAGACAGCTGAGCACTGCGAAAGCGCCGATCGTCATAAAACTGTAGGTCAGAACGTAGAAGAGCAGCGGCAAGCCGCCCCACTCTGCGCCGACGACGATTGGGATGAGCAGATATCCGGCGTGAGCGATGCTGGAATAGGCAAGCATGCGTTTGACGCTGGACTGAGTGATGGCCAGCAAATTACCCAACGTCATGGTTCCGATCGTGATAACCCACAACGGAAACAGCCAGTCGCTATCCAGCGCCGAAAGCTTGTGAAGTAGGATGCGCGCCCAGGCGGCAAAGGCCGCGGCTTTCACGGCGACGGACATGAAACCGGTGACCGGGGTCGGCGCGCCTTCGTAGACATCCGGCACCCAAAAATGAAACGGTACCGCGCCAACTTTAAACGCGAAACCAATCAGCAATAGAAATCCCCCGCCGATCAAATAAAGCGGCCACTCGCTTGGCTGCTCGGCCAAGTAATCCGAAATAAGTTCTAGATTCGTCGAGCCCGTGGCGCCGTAAATCAAAGCAATGCCGTAGAGTAAGAATCCCGTGGCAAAGGCGCCCATGAGAAAGTATTTCATCGCCGCTTCGCTCGAACGGCTATTCGTGCGCCACATGCCGGTCAGCACATAGACCGCGACCGACATCGTCTCTAATCCGAGAAAAAAAACCATCAGATCGTTTGCCGCCGCCATCAGCATCATGCCGACCGTGGCGAAGAGCACCAGGGCGTAAAATTCACCCTCGTGGATGCCCGCCTGCCGAACGTAGTCAATGGATGAGAGAATCGTCAGCCCGGCAGCGAGCATGAAAATCAAAGCGAAGTAGTGCGCGAAGTTATCGAGCACAATGCTTTCGTGAAAGGCGCTTTCCTGTACGCCCCAGAGAGCCAGAGTCTCACCGGCGGCCAGCCCAATACCAACCAAACTCAAAAACACCAGGATGCGCTTGGGTTCGTGCTCTTCAATAAAGAGATCGCGCAGCATCACCACCAGCGCGGTCACCAGCAGCTGAGCCGTGGGCAGGAGCGGTGTGAAGTTAACGTCCATCGCTTTTACTCTTCAACTCTGCCTGCGGGTGATGGTTCGCGGCTACAGGAGTGACGGCGACGATCCGTTTCAGAGTGACGTCGATAGCGGGCTGCATCCGATGCAAAAACGGCTGCGGATAGACGCCCATGAAAACGACCAACGCGAGGATCGGCGTGAGAATGATTCGTTCACGCACGCCGAGATCTTGAAGTTTCTCGTTCTCGGGATTGCTTAACGGACCTAAGATGACTCGGCGATACATCCAAAGCATATAAATGGCTCCAAGAATCACGCCCGTCGCGGCTGCCGCCGTCCAGCGCGGCGCGACGGCGAAGGCACCGAGCAAAATCAGAAATTCACCGACAAAGCCGTTCAACCCCGGCAAACCGATGGACGAGAAAGTGATGACCAAAAGCAGGGCGGAGAAGACCGGCACCGGTTTCCACAGTCCGCCGAACGCGTCAATCATCCGCGTGTGTCGCCGGTCGTAGATCATGCCGACCAGAAGAAACAGCGCGCCGGTTGACAGCCCATGATTCAGCATTTGGTAAACCGCGCCTTGAATTCCTTGCATGTTAAAGGCGAATAAGCCCAGCATAACGAAACCCAAATGGCTCACTGAAGAATAGGCGACCAGCTTCTTAATATCGCTCTGCATCATCGCCACCCCAGCGCCGTAGATAATGCCGATCACCGCCAGCGCTATAATGTAGGGCGCCGCCGCCAGCGCCGCGTCGGGAAAAAGCGGCATGGCAAAACGGAGAAAACCATAGGTGCCCAGTTTGAGCAGCACGCCGGCAAGTATCACGGAGCCGGCGGTGGGCGCCTCGACATGGGCATCCGGGAGCCAGGTGTGAAACGGAAACAGCGGTACTTTGATCGCGAAGGACAAGGCAAAAGCCGTAAAGAGCCATGCTTGCTCGTCGAGCGGAAGATGCAGGTCGTAGAGCTTTAGCAGATCGAAAGTCAGCGTCTGCTCCGCCTCGGCGTGGCGCGCCGCCAGATAGATGATCGCGACCAACATGAGCAAGCTGCCAGCCATGGTGTAGATCACGAACTTGATCGCGGCGTAGACCCTTCGCGTGCCGCCCCACACGCCGATGAGAAAATACATCGGCACCAGCATGACCTCCCAAAAGACATAGAAGAGAAAGAGGTCGAGCGCGACGAAAGCGCCAAGCATGCCGGTTTCGAGCAGCAGCATGAAAATCAGATATTCTTTGACCTTCTCGGTCACCGACCAAGAGGCCAGGATGGCGATCGGCATGAGAAACGTCGTGAGCAAGACCAAGAAAATACTGATGCCGTCGACGCCGACAATGTATTCGATGCCGAAGCCTGGCATCCACCGGGCACGCTCGACGAGCTGCATCTCACCGCTCATGCCGTCGAACAGATTGAAGACTATGACCGACCAGACGAACGTCAGCCCACTCGCGAGCAACGCCAGTGAAAAGAGCGCCGCCGTTTGCCGGCGGGGAGTTAACATGATCATCGCCGCGCCGATCACAGGGATGGCGAGGACAATGGTCAAGTTACCGATGGCGACTCCAGGCATGGTTATACTTGACCGAGACAGTAGGCGAGCAACGCCAGCGCGCCGACCAAAAAGGCCGCTAAATAATGCTGCACGTTGCCGGTCTGGATACCGACCCAGATCGAGCTCGCGCCGTGCGCCGCGGCGGCGACGCCGTTGACGGTTCCATCGATTATCTGCGGATCGATAAATTCGGCGAAAAACTGCGAGCACGCAGTAAACGGACGCACCAAAATAGCGTCATAGATTTCATCGACGTAGTATTTATTCAGCGACAAACGATAGAGCATGCCGCCCGCGCCGGCACTTGCGCCAATGTGTGCGCCGGTTCGTCCATACTTCACATAGGCCAAGTAGACGCCAACGCTGACGATGGCGAGCGTGATCACTGTAACCATGATTTCGGCAGTCACGGAACCCCGGTGCACTTCTGCTCCGCCAAAGAGCGGCTGTAACCAGTGATCCCAGCGGCTACCCCAGAGATACTCCGGCGCGCCCAACCAGCCGGCAAAAGTCGAACCGATCGCTAGAACGACTAACGGCAGGGTCATCACCGCCGGCGACTCATGAAGATGGGCTTTGGCATGGTCGTCAGCGCGACACTCGCCGTGAAAAACCAGGAATAGTTGGCGGAACATGTAAAAAGCGGTCATGCCGGCGGTGACGAAGCCGACGCCCCACAGGATCAACGAGCCGTGACTGAACGCCTGCCACAGAATCAGATCCTTGGAGAAAAACCCCGCGGTGAACGGCGCGCCCGCGATCGCCAAAGTTGCAACGACGTAAGTCCAATAAGTCCGAGGCATGTGCGCTTTGAGCCCGCCCATTTTGCGCATGTCCTGTTCGCCATCCAGCGCGTGAATCACGCTGCCGACGCCTAAGAACAGACAGGCTTTAAAAAAGGCGTGGGTAAAGAGATGAAAGATCGCCGCGCTGAAAGCACCCAGCCCGACCGCCAAGAACATGTATCCAAGCTGACTCACGGTGGAATAGGCCAATACTTTTTTAATATCGTGCTGCGTCAGGGCGATGGTCGCGGCGAAAAATGCCGTCGCCGCGCCGATCCAGGCAATCAAAGACAAAGTCAGCGGCGCCAACGAAAACAAAAAGTGCAGCCTCGCGGTCATGTAAACACCCGCGGTCACCATGGTGGCGGCATGGATCAATGCGCTAACCGGCGTCGGCCCGGCCATGGCGTCCGGCAGCCAAACAAACAAGGGAATTTGCGCCGACTTGCCGGTCGCGCCGATGAACAGTAAAAGCGTGATCCAACCAATCGTCGTCGGGCTGAGCATTTGCACATGCTTTTGCAATTCTAAGAAGTCGAGGGTCCAGATCCCTTGCCGGCCCAACTCGGTAACCAGCAGAAAAATTCCCAGCATGAAGCCAAAATCGCCGATGCGGTTGACGATGAACGCCTTGTTGCCGGCAATCGTATTGTTGGGATCGTGGTACCAAAAGCCGATGAGCAAATAAGAGCAGAGGCCAACGCCTTCCCAACCGACGAAAAGGATCAATAGATTGTCGCCCATCACCAAGAGCAACATGAAGAAGATAAACAAGTTCAGATAAACGAAGAAACGCACCATCCCTTCGTCATGTCCCATGTAACCGAGGGAATAGAGGTGAATCAGAAAGCCGATGCCGGTCACCACCAAAAGCATCACGGCGGTGAGTGCGTCGACTTGAAAAGAAAGATTGACCTGAAGGGAACCGGATTCGATCCAGGCGTAAACCAGATCGCGGAAAATGGTCGTGGCGGATAATTGCCAGAACACATAAACGGCCAGCGCGAACGACGCACCAACCGCGGCACACGCCAATCCGCCGGCTATTTTTTTGCCGAGCGCGCGGCCCCAGAAAAGATTGACCACGCTGGCGAGCAACGGAATCAGCGGGATCCAACGCAAGAGATCGTAGGGGACTATGCTCGGCATGGACGTTACCATTTGAGCAGCTGCATCTCCTGCGGATCGAGTGATTGGCGGTGGCGAAAGCCCGAAATAATGATGGCGAGTCCAATGACCGCTTCAGCGGCCGCGACGGCCATCACGAAGAAAACCGCGACTTGCCCTTCCATAGAGCCTAAAAAACGCGAAAAGGCGATGAAAGTCAGGTTGACGGCATTGAGCATGAGCTCGACAGACATCAAAACGACGATGAGGTTTCGTCGGATCAAGACGCCGATCACACCGATCGCGAAGACGACGGCACTGACGAGAAGATAATAGTGCAGCGGCACCATAGAAACCTAGCGCTCCCGCTTCGCCAGCACGACGGCGCCGACAATCGCCACCAGCAGCAAAACCGAGGCGATCTCGAAAGGTAGGACGAAGTCATTGAACAGACTCTTAGCCAACATTTCCGGGCTGCCGAATGTTTCGGTCGAAGCCAGCGGGTCTCGAGCCGATTCGCTGTTGGACAACAAAGGCACCAAAAGGCCGCCAAGGATCAGCGCCAGCACTGTCCCCAAATTCCACCAAACGCCGCCGCCCCGCTCCCGCGTAGTGGGGCTGAGGAGCATGATGACGAAAAGAAACAGCACCATGATGGCGCCGGCGTAAATCAATACCTGGAGCACGCCGACCATCGGCGCCTGTAGGGTTAAAAAGAAGACGGCGATAATGAAGAGCGCGGCCACCAATGCCAGCGCGCAGTGAACCACATTGCGTAAAAACACCACCATCAGCGAAGTGATGATCAGCAGCGCAGATAGCATAAAGAAGATCCACGTCGAAGCGTTCATGTCTTTTATGACCTATTGCGCGGCGATGATTACGATCGCGGTGATCGTCACGTTCAACAACGCCAGCGGCAACAACATCTTCCAACCGAGCCGCATCACTTGATCGTAGCGAAACCGCGGCACGCTCCAGCGTAGGAGAATCTGCAGCCAGCAGAAAAATACCACTTTAATGGTAAACGCGGCCACTTGGAGAACGACCACGCCGAGATGCGGCAAAAGCCAGCTGCCACCCCAGGGAAAGTGAAAGCCGTCGCGCATAAGATAGGGCACCTGCCAACCGCCGAAAAAAAGCGTCGTCATCAAGCCGGCAGCCGTGACGATCTCGGCGAACTCTCCGGCGAAGAACATGAGAAATTTGCCGCCGGAATATTCGACGTGATAGCCGGCAACGAGCTCCGACTCGCCTTCGGGTAGATCGAAGGGAATCCGTTTCGTCTCGGCAACTGCCGCGGTAAAAAACAACAAAAACGCCAGGGGCTGAAGAAAAATACCCCAGGCAGGCAACCAGCCGATTACGGGTCGGAGGAAAACAAGCCATGAAGGAAGCAGTTCGCGGATCAATAGACCCTGACTACGTGCGATTTCCTGTAGCTCCAAGGTGCCGTAGACCATCAAGACGCCAATGATTGAAAGACCCATGGCGATCTCGTAGGAAATCATCTGCGCCGAACCGCGCACCCCGCCAAGCAGCGAAAATTTGTTGTTCGACGCCCAAGCGCCGATAACGATTCCGTAAACGCCCAATGATCCCATGGCTAGAACGTAAAGAATCCCGATATTGACGTTGGCGACTTGCAGATTAATCATCCGGTCACCAATCATGAGAACATCGCCGAACGGAATCACCGCGAAGGTCACCAGCGCGGGAAACAGCGCCAGGCAAGGCGCCAGCGTATGGAGAAACTTATCGCCGGACGGCGGAATGAAGTCTTCTTTGGTGAGAAATTTGACCGGATCGGCGATGAGCGTGTTCACCAGTCCCATGCCGGCAAAGCCCAGGATCGATGCGCGATTGGCGCCGATGCGATCTTGAATCAGCGCACTGCCCTTGCGCTCGATCCAGCCGAGAATGCCGGCCAGATTGAGAACCATGAAGAGTACGAGAAAGGCTTTTGCCGCAATAATCGTGATATCAACGATCATGCTACTCCACACTACCACTGCCCAGCTCAATCCCCTGATCGCCGATCGAGGCGTAATCGAGTCCTTTATAGGACGGGATTTCGCGCGCCAAAACCGCAAAGATTTCCTCAACAGACGCGTAACTATGCGTCTCTCCCGCGGCATCCAATAACCGCAGGAAAATGTCGCAATCCTGCAAAGCGCCATCGGGCGGGATCATCGCGGCGTTAAGTTTTTGCACGCGCCCGCGCCGATTCGTATACGTTCCTTCCTTTTCACCGAAGTGAGTCGCGGGGAGAACGACATGCGCCAGCTTCGCCGTTTCCGTCAAGCGCGTGTCTTGCACGACCAGGAACGACAACTTCTGGAGAGCGGCGCGAACTTTCTCCCGGTCGCCGTTGGTCGCGATGAGATCTTCGCCGACGACGTAGACGCCGGAGAAATTCCCGGCAACGAGTTTCTCCATCAGCGATTCAAATCCGCCGTTCGAAGAGACTCCCATTTCCCGGGCACCGCGAAAATTCGGCGAGCGATCTGGACTCATGAGAATTTTTTGCACTTCGGTGAGCTCGCGCTCCCGGTAGAAGACTTCCAGCACGCAATTACCAGAAATTCTTTTTGCCAGTTTGGCAAAAAGATAGGCTTCCTCGTTAGTGTTTCTGCCGGACAGAATCCCCGCCAAAGACCCGGCCGACTTTACTCCTGCGTAAACCGCCTGCAACGCATGCTCCCAGGTCGTCGGCACCAATCCGCCTTCTTGACGAATCATCGGCGTCGTCAAACGCGGACCGCCGGTCAAGTCATGAAAACAATAACGCCCTTCGTCACAGAGCCAGTAGCTGTTGACCGCTTCGTTGATGCGGGGCTTAAAGCGCGCGATCCGATTCTGATAAGTCTCGACGCTGATGTTGCAACCGGTGCTGCAGCCGGGGCAAATCGACGGGGTTTTCTGCAGGTACCAGACCCTCACTTTGAAACGAAAATCGCGATCGGTAAGCGCCCCCACCGGACAAATATCGACGACATTGGCCGATAGCGGATTGTCGAGTACCGAATTGGGAAACAAAGCGATCGTCGAATGATCAGCGCGATTGACTACCGCCAGCTCGTTCGTGTGGGTAATTTCCTGTAGGAACCGCACGCAGCGAGTGCACTTGATACAGCGCTCGCCGTCAAACACGACGTTGGGACCGAAGATTTCCCGTTTGCGGTCGTGCTCTTTTCGCGCGTCGAAGCGGCTCGCCTGCAAATCATGCGTCATGTAGTAGTCTTGCAGCCAACACTCCCCCGCCTGGTCACAGATCGGACAGTCCACCGGATGATTGATCAGGAGAAATTCCATCACCGCTTTGCGGGCGGCTAGAACTTTCGGACTTTGGGTCAACACCGACATGCCTTCGGTTGCCTGAGTGTTGCAGGCGATCTGAAGCTTGGGCATCTTCTCGATTTCGATGAGACACATGCGACAATTGCCGGCGATCGTGAGCTTCGGATGATAACAGTAGTAGGGGATAACGATCCCCACGTCGGCCGCCGCCTGGATGACGGTCTTGCCCTTGGTCGTGACGACCTCGCGACCGTCAATAATGATATTTACCGGGTCCATGATTTAGAAAGTGTTAGGCCTCACGAAACCGAAGATAGAGGATCGAGGATAGAAGATAGCGTACGAGAAAATACCATCATCGATCCTCCATCCTCCATCCTCACGTTCTAGCCACCGTGCAGCGCTTTTCCGCAATATGCGCTTCAAACTCGTCGCGGTATTTCTTGATAAACGCTGCCGCCGGCATAGCCGCCGCATCGCCGAAAGGACAAATCGTATTCCCCATGATGTTACCGCTGACATTGAGAATCAGATCGAGATCGCCCTTCTCGCCCGCGCCTTGCTCGATGCGGTGAAAAATCTTTTCCATCCAGTGACAGCCTTCGCGGCACGGGCTGCATTGGCCGCAGGATTCGTGGGCGAAAAAACGAGCGAGGTTCCACGCGGCGCCGACCATGCACGTGGAATCGTCCATGACGATTACCCCGCCGGAGCCGAGCAGGCTTCCCGCCGCCTGGACGGACTCGTAATCGAGATTCACCTTTTCGATCTCCTCAGGGCGCAGCACCGGCATCGACCCACCACCCGGAATGACACCCTTGAGTTTTCTGCCGTTGGCAACTCCGCCGCAGTCTTCATCGAGAAACTTTTTGAATGGATAACCCATTTCCACTTCGTAGACACCGGGCTTAGCTATGTGACCACTGACGCTGAAAAGTTTCGTCCCCTTGCTCTTCTCCGTGCCCATGGCCGCATAAGCGGCCGCCCCATGTTCGATAATCCAGGGCAGCGCCGCCAGTGTCTCAACATTGTTGACCACCGTCGGACAGCCGAACAGCCCATGGGTCGCCGGAAAAGGCGGCTTGACTTTTGGCCAACCTCTGCCCCCTTCCAGAGACGACAGCAGCGCTGTTTCTTCGCCGCAGATATAGGCGCCCGCGCCTCGGTGAACGATCACGTCCAAGTCATATCCCGAGCCGAAAATATTCTTGCCGATGTAACCGGCTTGAATGGCTTCATCAACGGCTTGATCGAGCCTGCTGGCACCGAAAGCGAGCTCACCGCGGATATAGATGAAAGCGGTATGCGATTGAATGGCGTAGGCCGCGATGAGCGTCCCTTCGACGGTCGCGTGCGGATCTTTCTCAATAAGCAAACGATCTTTGAACGTGCCGGGCTCGCTCTCGTCCGCATTACAAACGAGATATTTCGGCTTCGGGCTGTCTTTAGGAACAAAGCTCCACTTCATGCCGGTAGGAAAGCCGGCGCC
>DASXSW010000629.1:0-3596 GCA_036505755.1 Binatia bacterium
AAGAACAGACAAAATTTCCACCTGGAGCCTTGGTCTTTTATCGTAAAATAAAGCGCAACGGCAAAACTGAGCACTAGAACCGCTAGAAAGGTCGGAAAGATCGATCCTAGTTGAATGCCCAAGAACTCTATGAGGCTGTGGCGGGCGTAGCGCACGGGGTTAATCATTTCTTGTCCCAAAACCCGCCTGCCAAACTGGAAGGCGAAAGAAGCCCACTGGTGTTGGTAGTTCCAGAGAATTACCGGGCTGAAAATGACCAGGGAAAGAAAAAAAGCGAGATAGGGCTCCTTCGTGAGCAGCCATTTGCGGTGCGCGCGATCCGCAATAAGAAAGAGCAGCGTCGAGGGAACGAGGAACAGCGCCGTATACTTCGAAAGCATAGCGAAGCCCAGAGCGGCGCCCGCGCAGTACCATGCGGATGGGCGGTCCTTAAGGACCGCGATCGAGACCAGGTAAATAGTGAGAAGCCAGAAACAGATCAGTGGAACGTCCGGGGTGATGAGCACGCCGTAAATAAAATAGACAGGAATCACCTGAAACAAGAGCGCCGCCCAAAGGCCCGCCCTACGGCTAAACCACAACCGCCCCAGAGCGTTGATGAGCCAAGTCGAAACGACAACCAGCCACAAGCCGCCGATTCTTACCCCAATCTCGGATTTCCCCAACAACAGCGTGCCTGCTCGAATCACCCAGGCCACCATCGGTGGATGATCCAGGTAGCTCAAGGCTGGGTGCATCGCATAATTCCAGTAGTAGGCCTCTTGGGGAGAGAGATTGATCGTTGCGGCCCAGATAAAGCGCAACAGTAACAGCAGAGCGATGCCCCAGACGACGCGACGATCTTGACCGCGCCAGCGAAACTGCCCCATGCACCTATCTCCCGGCCACGACGACGGGGGCGGATGGCTCTGCAAGGGACCGAAGGATCGGCGGCGCGTTCGGCGTGGCGGACCGAGGCCAGTTTGTTGGCGGCATTGTAGGCAGCAACCTTATAGCACTCGGTCAATATCGGGTAGTTGAAGACGGTCTTGAGAAAGTAGTCGAGCCAGCCTCATAACGTCTCCTCAAAGTTTTCCGTACCGACGAAGAGTGCCTAGACGGTTTGAGCTTTTTGTCAGCTCCCGCAGCGAGTCAAAGTCCGCAGCTGACATCATCTCTTCGGTACAGCGCCAGCTCCAGTTGCCTTGCGCGCGGCCAGAGACGTTCATCCGCGCCTCGGCCGTCACTCCAAGAGTAAGCAACACCACTGCAACAAGGATTGACGACACCGCAGCCCTCTTCATTGCCCACCTCGTTTCGAGCGGTATGTATCACTCGGAACGAAGGGGTTTGTCAAATGAAGTTCTAGGGCAAACGGAGATCAACGCCTCGGCCTAAACTCACAGGATTTGTGTGATGGAGAGAACGCAAATTGCCGATCTAAAATATCCGTTTTTCACGACAATCAAACACTCTCACTTAGCTCTGAGAATCGAGAAAATTCGGCGTAGGATTGAATTGTACGACGCTTTATTTGGATGACGCTTGAATTAATTTTCCAAAAAGGGAGCGCTCTGAAAACTGGATACCGGTGCTTTCACAACAAGTTCCGCAAATTTTTGGGACACAATTAGGAGAGGTGGTGCGCCCGCCGAGAATCGAACTCGGACTTAGGGTTCCGGAGACCCTCGTGATATCCCTTTCACTACGGGCGCGCGCGTCTTTTCTAACACTGGGGTTGCGCTCAGTCAACGTAAGGGTCGAGGATGGACGATGGAGGATGGAATATCGATTTCAACTCAAGTTCGTTCCAGCTTTAAGGCCGTGAGCATCTCCGTGTGGATTGAGCCGTTCGAAGCTAATGTCTCGTCGCCCCAAACCGAAAACTCATTACCACTAAAGTCACTAATCTGGCCGCCAGCTTCTGCGACGATCAAAGCTCCGGCTGCGATATCCCAGGGCTTGAGTTTTAGTTCCCAAAAACCGTCAAGCCGCCCGCATGCTACGTAGCAGAGATCGAGGGCCGCGGAGCCGGCGCGCCGAATTCCTTGACAGCGCGTCATGAATGCTTTGAAAAAAGTCAGATAGAAATCCGCTTTCTCCCGACGATCGTACGGAAATCCCGTGGCGAGTAGCGCCTTATCCAATTCGTTGACGACCGAGGTGCGAAGCCGACCGCCGTTGAGCGTTGCGCCTTGGCCCCTGACGGCTCTGAAGCACTCGCGATGCAGCGGATCGTAGACCAGCCCCAAAATCACTTGGCCGCTTTGTTCAAGAGCGATTGAGATGGAGACTTGCGGGTATCCATGCGCGAAGTTGGTCGTGCCGTCCAATGGATCAACGATCCAGCGGTATTCAGTCTCCTTGCCTTCGACGTCCGTTTCTTCTTCCGCCAGGATCGAGTGATTGGGAAAATTTTGCCGGATCATCTCAATGATTTTCCGTTCGCACTCTCGATCCACCGTCGTGACTAGGTCGATCGCGCCCTTGTAGTCGATCGTCTTCGGTTGCTGCCAGTTTTCGCGGATGATTTGACCCGCCGCATTGGCCGCATCCCATGCCGTTCCGAGAAATTGAATGATGTCGCCCGTCATCGCTACTTCGCAAATTTGCTGCGGCTATGTTAGCTAATGGCGCGTGAAGATTCGAGCGCCGGCGAAAATCAATTTGAGCTTGCGCGTGGTCGGCAAACGTCGAGACGGCTACCATCTGCTGGACACGATCATGGTGCCGGTGTCGCTTTACGACGAAATCGAAATTCGCAAGACTAGGCCGGCAAGCGAGAAAATAAACGCAGCCAATGGACTGATTAGAGTGACCTGTGATCACCCTTTGGTGCCCGGTGGTGAAAAGAACATTGCACACCGCGCCGCGCGACAGCTGATGCAACGGGCCAGAAGCGAGCAGCCAGTTCACATCCATATTCGCAAGCACATACCAGTCGGTGCAGGGTTGGGCGGAGGTAGCACTGACGCGGCAGCGACGTTGATTGGCCTCAATCGGCTGCTGAGATTAAGGCTGTCTACGGCAGAGCTTGAAGAGATCGCGCTATCAGTGGGTGCCGATGTGCCATTCTTTATTCGGGCTCGACCCGCACGAGCGCGGGGAATTGGCGAGCGACTCTACCCGATTCGAAAATTGGCGCATTTTTGGTTGGTCATTGTCTATCCGGGATTTCCCATTTCGACCGCTCGGGTGTTCAACAATTATCGCTCAAAGTTGACAAAACCTCTTGTAAATACTAGCATCCCGTCTTCGCTCAAGAGTTTCGATAAACTCGCAGGCCTGCTGTTTAACGATCTGGAAAGCGTGACCTTCGGATGGTATCCAAGACTTAGTTTAATCAAGGCGAGACTCTTGCATGAAGGGGCGGCGGGGGGTTTAATGTCAGGTAGCGGTTCGTCCGTGTTTGGTGTTTTTGCTTCGAGGCGTCAGGCGGCAAGAGCTCTGCGTCGGTTGCGGAAAGAGGAGGGGGCCACAGCGTTTTTGGTACATGCGCTGAGTTAAAAATTCAGTCAAGAAGCCTATAGTAATCGCCAGCAACGCATCTGGCTCGTCCTAGAATGGGGGTCCCTATGCAAGTTACAGAAGTTAGGGTCTTTCCTGTCGATGAAGAT
>DASXSW010000630.1:0-11865 GCA_036505755.1 Binatia bacterium
CGTCAACCCTTGCCTGCGGCAGAATCATGGCGGCAAACTTGCCTGATCGCAACAGCGAAGCGGCCAAGGGTCATCTGCTATCCGGCGATCAGTTGCACGCGCGCGCTTGACGACCGTTTCGCCAAATGCTTTCTATTGACGGCGGGTGAAACGCATCCGTAAAGCCAAAAAGATCAATATCAACGGTCTCGCTGCGAAAGGATTTTGTCATGAGCGAACCACGTGCCCTCGAAGAAGTGAAAAACGATATTCGTAGCCGCGTCGGCCATCGCGCGCCGTTTCTCCACGCCGACAAAACCGAGGCGGAAGAAGCTCTCGCAAACATGCCTACGCTCGAAGGCGAAACCTGGGCCGCCGCCTGGAATGAACTCGGAGCGCGTTGGGAGGCGAGAGCCAACGCTGCCGAGAAAGCGGGAAATGCCGCTCAAGCTAAAGAGGCGTTCCTCAAGTCGTACGGTTACTATGGTATCGCTCGCCATCCGTTTCCGAGCACGCCGGGAAAGAACCATGGCTATAGGAAGACCCGCGAGATGTTTCTCGCAGCAGCCAAATATTTCGACATTCCCGTCGAGCGTGTTTCGATCCCGTTTCAGGGCAAGGCAATCGTCGGTCACCTGCGGTTTCCAAAAGAACTTCCCGCGCCGATGATTATGCACTGGGGCGGCATCGACAATTGGAAGGAAGAGCGCCATTCGTTCGGCGAGTCGTTCGTTAAAGAGGACTGGGGTTGTTTCATCATGGACAGTCCTGGCACAGGAGAATGCCCCATGCTCGCGGGGCCGGATGCCCACGCTATACACCTTGCGGCCCTCGACTATTTACTCGAGCGCCCTGAAGTCGATAGCAGCAAAATCGCCGTGGTCGGCGCCAGCTTTGGCGGCCATTGGTCGACAAAGCTCTCTCACGCCGCGCCGGACAAATTGCGGGGCGCAGTCAACTGGGGCGGTGGCATCCACTATTTTTTTCAGCCTGAGTGGCAAGCGCGCTCGCGCCACGCCGACTCCTATCTTTTTGATCTCATCGAAGCCCGCGCCAATCTCTTCGGCAAGAAAACTTTCGACGAGCTTTGCGCCGTGATGCCGGCGCTCTCGCTGCTTAGCCAAGGCTGGCTCGAAAAACCCTGCGCGCCGACGCTGATCGTCAACGGCAAAGAAGACAAGCAGGTGCCGCTGGACGATTTCTATCTGCTCCTCGAACATGGTAATCCGAAAACGATCCGGCTATTCCCTGGCGGCCACATGGGCTCGATTCCAAATATTCTCAAAACCGTTATTACCTGGCTGCATGCAAAATTGGATGATTCACTATGAGCCTCTATCAATTACAGAAACTGATCTATCACGTAAATCGCGACCCAGCGCAGCGCGAACGTTATCGCCAAGATCCAGCGACGTTCATTAGGAACTACGAGCTTACCCCAGCCGAAGCATCGGCGATCCTCGACATCGATGTCCGCTCGCTTTATGCCATGGGCGTGCATTCGCTGCTGTTGCGGCCGTTTACCTTGCTAAATAAAATGTCCAACGAAGATTACGCCAAAGCGCTCAAAGGATTGGAGTAAACTATGCCCATCGTATTTGCCTGCGCCGCCAGCCATGCGCCGGGAATGACGGCTTGGACCGAGGCCGCGCCGAAAGAACAAGCGGTCAATATTTTGGGCAGCTATCGTAAGCTCGGTGCGAAGCTCGCCGCATCGAAGCCCGACGCGATTGTCGCCCTCACAGTCGAGCATTGGACCAATTTTTTCCTCAATAGCATGCCCAGCTTTTGCATTGGCCGCGCTGAGCATTACGACGGGCCCGTTGAGGAATGGCTGAGAATCCCCAAAGCTCGTGTGCCCGGAGACGCTCAGTTAGGAAAGGACCTCATCGATGCGTGTCTCGACGGTGGATTCGATCCGACGTTTTCCGACGAGCTGCTGTTCGATCACGCGACTTTTTTGCCGCTGCATTTCCTGAATCCCGACTTGGCCGTGCCCGTCGTGCCGGTCATCATCAATACCTTGACGCCGCCCATGCCGACGGCGAACCGTTGTTTTGCGCTCGGCCAATTTCTCGGGAAGGTCTTGGAAAAAAGCCAGAAGAGAATTGCCATGATCGCCACTGGCGGTTTGTCGCATTGGCCCGGCGAAGCCAAGCACGGCAAGATCAATATCCCGTTCGATAAAAATTTTCTCGAGAACTTGATCGCTCGCGACTTTACGAGTTTGACCGCTTACACGCACGAAGAGATCAACACCGAAGCCGGCTCCGGTGGTCACGAGATCCGAACTTGGATAGCTCTCGCTGGGGCTGTGCAAAGCTGGAAAGCTGAGTTGCTCGCCTATGAGCCCGTGGTCCCCTGGGCAACCGGCTGCGGATTGGTCGCATTCCATCCGTAGAATTCGTCGCGCATGGCATGCCGTGCCCCTACTATTGTCTGTTGCTTGATGCCTATTGCCTCTTTCAAATGAAATTCAGCCTGCACAGTGTCCACGGCGGCGTTAGAAACATCGACGAGATTCACAAACGCGCGGTGCGGGCCGAAGAACTCGGCTATCACGGCATCTTTCTCGGCGAAAGCCATTTGAGCTCCATCGATTCATTCCAGACACTGGCAAGCTGCGCGATGATCACGAAGCGCGTCCTGCTTGGCATCGCCGTAACGAATATGGTTTTTCGCCACCCAACGGTTCTCGCCGGCGCGGCCGCATCGCTTAACGAAATCTCCAAAGGCCGCGCCATTCTTGGACTGGGCACGGGCGACGGGCCGGTTTATAGCCAAGGACTCAAGGCGACGCCGATGCGGGAATTCGAAGCAGGCGTGCGCATGGTCCGCGATCTTGTTCAAGGCAAAGCAATCAAGTTCCCCACCGGCAATGTCGGCATCTCGTTCTATCTCCGCCCTACCCCGGTCTATGTTTCAGCCGAAGGGCCGAAAGGATTGCAGCTTGCGGGGCGATCCGCCGACGGTGTCATCCTCGGCACCGGCTTCGATCTTCGCGTCTATGAATGGGCAAAGGAGAAAATTCGCGAAGGGACCATGGAGGCCGGACGCAATGAAACCGATATTGCCGTCGTCGCAGCCGGCATGCTCTGCGTGCGCGAAGACGGCATTGAAGCGCGCAAGATCGTACGCAACCGCATCGCCAACCGCGCCCACCACAATTTCCGGTTCACCTTCGAAACCGTCCCGCCGAAAGAGCTGGAAGGCGTGAAAAGATTCGTCGCCGGCTTCGACGTCATGAAACCAATGGAAGAGCGCGTCGACCCCGATCTCGTAAACGACTATCTGGTGCGACGTTTTTCCATCGCCGGCACGCCCAGAGAATGCATCGAAAGAATCGAAGAGTTAAAAGCCGTCGGCGTCGAGCACCTCATGCTTACGCCAGCGCGGAGAGTGTATGGCGAGACCGTCGAAGCGTTTGCCGCTACAGTCATTCCACATTTCCAAAAGTAATCGGATGAGGGCCGGTGTAATCCCGGCTAGCGCGATGAGTCCGGGATTGCGTTTTTCCCTCCGGGCTGACGCAGAGCATCATCAGACGTAAAAACAAAAACGCCGCTGGCACAATGTGGTTACCAGCGGCGTTTCCATCTTGTTACGACGCAAAACCCTACGACGTCACTTCCCACCAGTTTTTGCTGATGTCACTAAAGATAAAGTTGGTGCGGCCATTTTCCTGTAAGTCCCAGAGATCTTGAACGCCGAGCTGTTTGCCCTTGGTGGAAAACTCTTTGTGGGCGTCCGCGACTTCTTCTGCGGAAGCCACTTTCAACGTAAAGCGGTTTGCCGCGGTCAGATAGTCACGGTGGGTCGTCGGTAAAACAACCACGTACCACGGGCCACTCGGAACGGTTATGTAAGTCGAGGTGCGTCCGCCGCCGATGATCGATAGCCCAAGCACATGTTCGAGAAACTTGTCGCTGGTCTCTTTGTCATCGCAATTGAGTGTTCCATGGGTCATGGCCTGTGGAATATAGCCCCGGCCTGGAAACTGCTCTTCGGTTAGAGGTGTTTGCCAATGCGGCGCCGCGATCTTGCGACCCTGTTTGATTGCCGCCGGGTTGTAGTATTCGATTTCGAGATCATTTCCACCGGGCTCTTTGAAATAGATCGAGTAAGCAAAATGGGCCTCGTGTGGTTTGGTGACGCTTTTGATTTTGTACTGCGCTTTGTGATCGGAAATGTATTCATACGCCTGCGGGATTTCTCTGGAATTGGCCACGCGAAAGCCGTAGTGATTGGTGTGCGGCTTATTGGCGGCATTGGGCCCGCCCTCGTGGATCACCAGACGCCAGGCCGTATTTGGATGTTTGACGACCGCCTGTTTTTCGCTCCGCTCGATGACCTCTACTGCCAGCAAATCAGTAAAGATCGGCAGCGTTTCATCGAGAGAACGGCACTCGTAGTGGCCTTCCGTAAGTCCAATCGGCTTAAGCATGGTTGCTCTCCTAAAAAGAAAGGAAGTTATAATAATCCTCTACTTCATTATTAAAAAGACCGCTACGCTTGTCAATCAAAGCGCTTTACCGCCGGTGGCATCCTTACTTCCGCACCCGATTTGGCGCATTCCTCTTCGAATCGACCTTGCGATCGATGTTTTCGTAGGACGGGCGCATGCCAGCTTCTGCCATCTCGATGCCTCCTATTCGGTATTGTTTTCTTACCTCACAATCAGACAGGCCATCAAGTGCGGGCGCTTGTGTGCACAAGAATCGACTGCCTCACTAAGTTCGAGATGACGATGCCTGTGGGCGTCATGCTCAGCGCCTGTGTGAAAATCACGGTCATGGTTCGACGAGGCTCACTACGAACGGAATCTCTTCATTTGAAATCAAGCACTTCGCCGGTCGCCCTGAGCACCGTCGAAGGGCTCCGTTAGAGTTCTCACACAGTTTGGCGCAGCGAAACATCTCGCATTTGACCGGTTCAAGGAAATTCCAATCTCAACTTGATTGACAATGCGCATGAGCCGCCACATATCTGGTCGGAACCTATGGAATGAGGAGTACGCAATGAGCCAACAGGCAATGAACAAGCTGGTCGCGGCGCTGAAGCGCGGCGAAGGCTTGCGCGATGATTTTATCTATTACATGACGTTTGACGACTATAGGAGCTTTCCCGATCCGTTTCCGCGCACGACATACATAGTCCGGGAGGTCCAGGAGTCCATTCACCGTTACCCGAATCCCGAAAAACCTGGTGAGCTCTTTTGCTGGGACATTCACGGTCGGTTATTTGCGCCAGCAGTGACATCGATCCCGGACATGGCCGTGGTGATGATTCACGGCGGCGCGGTAAACGAGTACGAGTTTATCTTCACGCCTGACGGGCCAGAAGCGTATCTCGATCTCACTAAGACTGATCCCGCTGAAGCGCGCGTCGGTGTAGCGCAACATATCGCTTCGCTCGGCATTCCTGTTCTGACGATTTCCCTACCCGGCCACTACAGTCGCAAACATTGGGCGTCAATAGCGGAACGCAGGCCGGAATTCATCATCGGCGAAGTTCCCGGTGACGCGGAACTCCGAAACCGTCTCGCGGTTTACACGTTCAGGATGTGCGCCGAAGCCATCAAAGCTCTGGTCGAGAACAACGTCAAAGAATCCATTTTCATGTGGGGCCATTCCACCGGCGGCGAGTATTTCTATTTGATGGAGCAGTACGGACTAAAAAATAAATTGATCGGCGGCCTTGGGTTCGGCACGGGCATGCCGGCTTGGATACGCAAGGAATGGGATTTAGCCTGCGCGAAGAAATCGCCGGAGGAGCGTGCCGCGCCGTTTCGCAATTTGACCGATCTCAGCCGCCGATCGCCCAAAGGATATGTGAAAAGCGGTTACGTCGGACCCAACCAGCCTTGGGGCAGCGCCGAAAAATGGTTCGAATTGGAAAATCATCGGCGCCCACAGTTCAAGCCGTACTTGCAAGACATTGAGCATAGCGCTCACGATGTATTATTGCCCGACATCAAAAAAATCTCAGGCCTGCCGGATGACGAATTGTTCATCACGTACAAGTCGGATCTCAACCGGCTACGCGGTAAGAAACTGCTGCACATCGTCGGTGAGCACGACAAGGGCCACTGGGTCGAGGGCGGTGAAAAGGGCCTGGAATTTCGCCGCGAGGTCTACGCTTTTAATCACTTCAAGCCCTTCGCTGATGCGCTGCGCTTAATCGTCGTGCCGAATTTAACTCACTACGGCCATGTCGAGAGCTACAATGAAAGATTGGCGAACCTGATGGTCACTGGCTTCAAGGAGTATTTCCGCAGCTGAAATCTCGCGAATAATCGTGTAGGGGCGATCGGCCGGTCGCCCCTACCTGTTGCTATGATTGCTATTTTAGCCGCGGCGGTCCAAGCGCCGATCGATGCGATTTCCACGCCGATCGAGACGGGCGTCGATCCGGTCGCCTCTCCGGTCCAGGCGATTGTCGATTCGATCGCCTCGGCGATCGAGTCGCTCCGCGAGTCTGGTTCTACCCCTCGCCACTGCCCTGTCCGCCAAATTGTCGAGACGTTGATTAATCCGATCACCCTTTGCATCGAGTCTATCATCGCGTCCTTCGCCCCTAGCATCGAGTCTTCGATCGATTCGATCGCCGAGTCGATCCCAGAATCCGTCAGCCGCAAAAACCGGAGCCGCGATTGCGATCGCCGCCGCGGTGAGTCCACTCATTAGCGATTTCTTCATTGTGTGTTCTCCTTATGGCTAGATTTTTGATTCGACGCCGCTTGCTTGTAGCAGGTTTGACGCGCCCTTGGCGCGATGGTTGACTCGCCTCCAGTCTTTTCTCTGAAGATCACAATAACCCTGCGTTATTCGCAGCTTGCACAATTTTAATCGAGGCAGCGGAAATTCGCGGTAGGGCGCCTAATTGCTTGACAGGATCGGTAAACTAACTTACAGATTGCTCACGGAAAAATTTCTCCATGATAAAATTGCCTATCACAAGACCCATCTCCGATGGTCAATTCGCTATCCGTTGGTTGATCGGTGTAATGCTATTGCTCGTCTCGCCGAACGTCAGCGCCGAGCCGCTGCGCATTGCTTATACGTCGATCGCCGTTGTCTACGGCCCACTGTGGCTGACCAAAGAAGCCGGGCTGTTCAAGAAGTACAACATTGAGCCTGAGTTTGTTTACATCGCCGGCGGGCCGCCGTCCTTGCAAGCGTTAATCGCTGGTGATGTGACGATTTCATTTACTGCCGGTGGCGCGACTGTCGCGGCGAATTTGCAAGGCTCCGACGTGGTCTTGCTCGGCGCCAGCATCGATTCGCTGCCTTTCGAGCTTTGGTCGATTCCCGGCATCAAAGAGGTGACGCAATTGAAAGGAACACGGCTCGGCGTAAGTCGCATCGGCGCCACGACCGACTTCATAGCGCGCTACATGCTAAAGAAATGGAACCTCCAGCCCGACAAAGACGTCGCCATATTTCAGACCGGCTCGGGCCCGCAGATCTTCGCTGCATTGAAGGCCGGCTCGGTACAAAGCGGCGTGCTTGCTACCGGGCCGGAAACGCTGAACGCCGAGGCGGCGGGATACATTCGCCTTGCCGATGTTTCCGCGTCCGGGCTCGTTTACCCGTTCGGCCCCTTCGCCGCACGGCAGGCATTTCTCAAGAGCCAACCGGATTTGACGATTCGTTTCATGAAAGCCTACGTCGAAGGCATTCATCGATTCAAAACCGACAAGGTGTCGGCGATGGCAGTGCTGGAAAAATACACAAAACAAAAAAGCACGCCTGCCACAGAAAAGATCTACGAAGTCTATGCAAACAAATATTTCAAGCGCGCTCCGGAAGCGACCGCCGCGGGAATCCAAACGATTCTCGAAGAATTATCGGCGACTCGCCCCTTGCCTTCAGGAATCACTCCGCAACGGTTTGCTGAGTCGAAATTCATCCGCGAGCTCGTCGCCAATGGCTTCGTCGATTCGCTGTACAAGAACCGCTAGCTCGCATCCTTAATCACAGGAGAGGGAGAAATTTCGATGAATATCGTCAGCCAAGCGCATGTGCCACACAACACCGGCTGGTCTGCGGAATTGAAACAAAGCCAAGTCATCCGCATTAGCGCGACGACAACCGTGGATTTTGTTTGCTTCAAACTTCAGAACCTGCGCGAACGATTCGATCAGGCTCGCACAAAGGTTTACAACATGGCGCTATTTGTCACCACCGGCCATAAACTCATGGGCCGCAACAACCAGCACATGATGACGATCTTGTATGACGGTTTCAAAGAAGGCACCCACGACCTGCAAAAAGGCATGTGCAGCGGCTATCGCTTTCGCTTGGCGCAGCAGGAGAATCGACTAGGCGAATACTATCCGCGCGAGATCAAGGAAATTCCCGATCATGGCTGTTACGAGAACTTGTCAAAGGCTTTGGCTTCCTACGGCATCTTTCCGGAAGACATTCCGAGCCCCTTTAATTTGAATCAGCACATGAAGATCGATGGCGTCACCGGCAAAATCGAACATACGCAGATCCGCCCCAAGGACGGCAACTACATGGACATCCGCGCAGAGATGGATTTGCTCGTCGCGCTCAGCGCTTGCCCCGATCTTGCCGTCGGCGGCAAACCACTCGACGTCGTAATTTACCAATCTTGACGCGCGGCGTGAAACTTTTCTCGAGCAAAGGAGTAACTCGCCATTTCCATCGTCATCGTCGCCATGCCCTATGGTGTGCTAGACCCGCAACGGCTTTCCCAGGCATCACGGACATGCTTGGAACGCGCTCTGGACTGGTGGCAAAAATCGATGCACACCTCTAAGCACAAGACTTATTTTGTCCTGGCTGGTTACGACGTCGACCACGGGCAAGAGATCAAATTACGGCGCGGTATCATCGAAGGTTCACTACAGGAACCGGAACTATTGAGCAACATCATCGAGGTCAGTGCTAGAAACGAAATCAGTCTAGCCCAAAAGATCGCCCGTGTCCGGCCTTTGCTGCCGGTCGAAACTATCACAGTCTTCGTCGAGTCCCGCAACGCCGTGAGCGTCAAAGCGATCTTCAAAAGGAAATTCGGCAAGACACTGCAAATTAGAAGGATTAAAGCGAATTTCGAGTTCAATCACCAATGGATCACCACGTCGACATCGTTCGCGTGGTTCTCACGCAACTGGTTTCTGCGGATTTGGTTCGAGCTGAAGCGGCGGATGGGGCGGGGACTAAGAAAGAAAATTCGCTATTGGTTCAGGTCTTAAGAACTGGAGTATTGGAGTGATGGAGTAGTGGGTTTTTAGGAGCCCCCATCACTCCAGTACTCCAACACTCCATTACTCCATTCTTGATCTCACGCGACTTTCGACACCTTCTCCCGTGTCGGTTCTACTGAGAATTCTTTTTCGAGCCACCAATGCGCCACCTCGCTGCCGGTGGCGAACCAAACGCCTTTGTGCGACTTCATATAGCCGATCATATCGGACAGTGTTTTCGCTCTACCCGGCCGACTCGAAATATAAGGATGGAATTGGAACGGACAGAATGTCGGCGCGATGGACGATTCTTCGTAGAACTGATCGAACATCCCCTTCCAGATCACTAGTGTATCATTAGGATTGCCCGAGTCGCGGTGGCCGTAGGTTCTACCGTCACCGAACGGTTGACGCGGCAACTCGACGAGCTTCTTTTTACCACTCTGCCAAACAAATGGCAGGTCGTGCGAAAAGGAGTTGCTGTTCCAGAGATAGCCTTGCTCCAAGAGCAACTCCAAGCTGTTCGGGCTTTGCGTGCAGGACCGCCAGCCGGACGGTCGCTTCTTGGCCCGGTTCAAAATCATTTCCGTCGTCCGCTTGATGACATCGCGTTCTTCGTCTTTGGTCAGGTCCCGCGCAACCTCATGATGGTAGCCATGACCGGCGATCTCGTGACCCTGGGCGATGATCGCGGCCACTTGGTCCGGATAGCGTTCGGCAATGCCGCCACAGGTAAGAAAAGTGGCCCTCACTTCGTGCGACGCAAGAATGCGGAGAATTCGCCAAATACCAGTTTTGGGGCCGTACTCTGCCTGGGTATATTCTTCATGATTCATCTTGCCGTTTTTGTCCGGCTTAACGTCTTCGCCGCCTTGAAAATCGAAGCTGAGCAAGACGGCGATGCGGGCATCGCCCGGCCAGTGAATTTTGCCATTGGAATGAAGTTCTTCGAGCGCCATTATGAACCTCCTAAGTTGCCGACTCTAGGTATTTTTGACCATCCTTAACCTGCCGATCGATTATTCAGAATATTGATAAACCACCGATCGAACACTTGCAAGTTAATTCGCAGAATCACGTTGTGAGTCCGGTGAAAAGATTGTATAGAGGGGCCGAACACTCTTCGGAGGTGCTCCATGACAGGAGTCAATGGAAAATTCAACGTTGGCGGGGTGCTCTTAAACCAGCCCTTTAAGATTCGGCGGCTCGGCCACTTCGGGTTTAACCTGAATCATATGGTAGAGGGATTACGTTTCTATGTCGATCTTCTCGGCTTTAGGACTTCCGACACCATGGACTATTCGCGGCGCGCCAAAGATCCGGCGCAAATTGCCGGTCTCGGTGATCCCAATGGCTATTTCACCCGCTACGGCAACGATCACCACGCCATGGTGCTTTTTCCTAAGCGCGTGCGTGACGCGCTTGGCCGGCATGAAAAGCCGGGCGTGACGGTTAATCAGATCACCTGGCAAGTCGGCAGCTTGAGGGAGGTCGGCAACGCGATTAAATGGTTCAACGAAAGAGACATCAAGCAGCAGCGATCGGGGCGCGATATGCCGGGATCGAACTGGCACACCTATCTCTACGATCCCGACGGCCACAGTAATGAGCTTTACTACGGCATCGAGCAGATCGGTTGGAATGGCTACAGCAAACCGCGCGCGATGTACGATCGCGGCTTCGACAAACCGCCCGAGTTGCCGCAAATCGCGGAATTCGACGAGGTGCAACAAGCCCAAACCAGGGGCGTCGATATTTTTTCCGGGTATCGCTACGTCGACAAACTACCTGCAATCTACGACGTAGACGGCGTTCTTCTACCTCGCCCCTTCAAAATCGTCCGGCTCGGACCGGTTTATCTCTTCGTTGAAAACCTTGAATCCGCGGCTGCGTTCTATCGCGACACTCTAGGCTTTACGCTGAGCGAAGAAGTAACCTGGCACGGGGAACGCTGTCTGTTTTTACGCTGCAACACCGAGCATCATTCCGTTGCTCTCCTTCCGCTGACGTTGCGCGAGTCCCTCGGCTTGAGTCCGCACTCCAAATGCGCTGCTTTCGGACTGCAACTGGCCAACTACCGACAACTCAAAGACGCCGTCAAATTTTTCCGTGACAACGGTGTCCAAGTGACCGAATCCATTCCAGCGGAACTTCACCCCGGCATCGACTACTCCGCAACCGTCCGCGATCCGGACGGCCACACGATCCAACTTTACTACGCGATGGAACAGATCGGCTGGGAGGGAAAACCGAGACCGAAAGAATTGCGAAACCCACGCCGCCTCAGCGACTGGCCCGAAACGCTGGATCAAGACGACAACGCCTACCTCGGAGAGCCATTCTTGGGTCCATGGGGATAAATCAGTTGAAACGATCGCGAATGAACGTTAGCGAACCCGCTCATAGTTCGATTCCTTTCGAAATCCGATTCTCTCCCCCTCGACGGGGGAGAGTTAGAGTGGGGGTGAAACACCGCATAACTAGGACCCGACGCCGCAACCCTATCCTGACTCCGTCGACTTTGCTCAGGACAGGCTTTCCCCGTCAAGGGGAAAGGAACCATACGTTTGGAAGTCAAATTCGAAAGTTCATACCGATCATCGCGATCGCGATGCTCCTGATTAGCTCCAATAGCAAAGCCAACCCCTACGCGCCCAAACCCGGCGAGCCAC
>DASXSW010000631.1:0-3374 GCA_036505755.1 Binatia bacterium
GCGGACAGAGCTGAACAGGAGGCTATTCTTTATTTTTTCCGTTCAACTCACCTAGAACCGATGCCCGTTCCAAACGTTCCAGCCGTTCAAACTGTTCAAGTCGTTTTTCGGAAATTTGAAGAAACCGGAGGCCCTTTTTCAACAAAAGTAACGCGCCCCTTTTTTCAATCATTCGGTGTCAGCCTAGTGTGGTGTACCTAAAGTTCGTTGAAAAAGTCCAAATGCTGGTTCCTGATTCAAGTCGAATGCAAATCCCCCTCTTGTCCCCCTTTTTCAAAGGGGGAATTTGCTCCGGAGAAGCTTAACCCCTCTTTGGCATAGAGGGGAAGGGGAGATTTTCGGACAGAGCAACGAGCGAGTTATACAACGAACTTTAGTTACAGGACACTAGGATCACTCTTAATCGCAGGACTGGCCTTTGCCGCCGCTGCGCCACAGAAAGGTAGCGAAGATGAAACAGGCCCTTATGAAGTCGTCCCCAATTGGCCGCAGCCGGCCTATGGGGCGTGCACCAAGTCAGCGTCGATAGCGAAGGCAATTTATACTTGGCCGAAGTTTTTAACGGCCGCGTCCAGAAGCTGCGGCCCAAGGCGGGCGCCGAGCGCGCCCGACTCGTCGCGCAGACGACCCATAGCCTGACGAGATAAAAAAATTGCCATTCTCGTCACCCGTGTCATCGCTTGAATGAGCGAAGCCAGCATTGATCACTGCGTGCTGGACGATATTGAGCCTTCTTTTCCGACGCTGCGTTGACCCAGCGGTTCGAGCGGTATAAATCATAAATAAATTCCACTAGCGAGGTCTTTCCCATGCGCGTCATCGATGCCGACGGTCACGTCGAAGAGAATCCAGTAACGTTTAGCGACAAATATTTCGCTCCCGCTTTTCGCGCCCAGCGTCCCCAGGTTGTTCCCGGCAACGAAGAAGGGCTTGCCTATTGGATGATCGACGAGCAGCTCTTTCCACGACGGGTCGGCCGCGGCTGTAATAATCTCGGCACGCCCGTGAGCTATCAGGGCAAGCCGGTGCGCCACGCGCAGCGCAAGCCCGATACCGTGGGCAGCATGGAGCTGACAAGTTTAAGCGACCGGCTAAAAATCATGGACGAAGAAGGCATCTGGCTCCAGGTCCTCTATTCGACGCTCTTTCTCGCTTATCCGCTGAGCTGCAATCCCGCTTATGTCACCGACATGTGCGACGCCTACAACCGTTGGTTGGGCGATGTTCTCTCCGGTCAGGAACGGCTCAAGTGGGTGGGTGTGGTCAATCTCGACGACGTTCCCGCATCGGTCAGACAAGTCAAAGAAGCGAAGAAACTCGGCGCGGTGGGGATGATGATCTTGGGCACCGCGGGAGACAGACTGCTCGACGATCCCGGCTTGCTGCCTTTTTACGAAGCCGTCTCGGACTCGGATTTGCCTTTGGCCGTGCATGTCGGCTGGTCTTGTCCATCGATCAACAATTTGTATACCCACATTTATCCTTCGGGGGTGATTCCATTTACGATGCCTGTTTTGATGGGATTGGTGTCGATGATGAGCGGCGGGATTTTCGATCGATTTCCCAACCTGCGCGTCGTTTATCTCGAAGCTGGTTGTCTATGGGTCCACTTCATTCTCGAGCGCTTGCATCACCGCTTTCAGCATTCGGCAAAAAATCTCGCCAATGTCGTTTCGCGAACCGCGCCGATCCAAAAGCTCGCGCCGATGGAATACGTCAAGAAGGGAAATCTCTACTTTAGCGCCGAAGTCGAAGATGCATTGCTGCCCCAGGTTCTGGAATTGGTCGGCGATGGCCAAATCATGTTTGCGTCCGACATGCCCCATGGCGACCGCGAACGTTTCGCGGCTAGAATGTTGCAGGAAAGAACTGATATCAGCGAGGCCTCTAAGACCAGGATTCTGGAATCAAACCCAACTCGGTTTTACCGCTTGCGTCCTAATTAGTTTTGTGAAGATTCGCGTTATGCATTCTGTGTACAGCTAAACGCTACGATTACCCTCGTCCTGTGGGAGAGGGAAAGGGTGAGGGTTCAGCGGATTTCAAACAGCAGCACCGAGTGATCATGGACCAGGTTCCCGGGAACTCGCTCAACGCGAGCCGGGGTCCATCCTTCGATCGGATAGTCGTGCGAAACCACCCTTGAGCCGGGCTTCAACTGGCGCTCCAAAATCGGCCGCAGCTTGGCATTGAACTCCGGCAGCATGTAGAGGGTGACCACCGTTGCCGGTGAAACGTCGGCGTCGAAAGCGTCTTGAACGCGAAATTCGACGAGATGCTCGACCTTTTCTTTGAAAGCGTTATTGCGTGCCTTGAGCACCAAGTCTTGATCGATTTCGATGCCGACACCTCTCACGCCGTACTTCTTTGCCGCCCGAATGATGATCGCCCCGTCGCCGCTGCCGATGTCGTAAACAACGTCTCCCGGTTTCACGCGCGCGAGCTCGAGCATAAGGTCGATCACCTCTGTCGTGGATCGCACGAACGGCACCTCACCGTCCGTCCAAACCGCCACGGATGAGCCACAGCCAGTCGCTGTCGCGAACATCAAAGCCCTCATCAGCCAAATTGCGATTTTCTTCATCTTCGCGCGATTACCTCTTACCCACGATGTTTCATTGTTTATAGGAGATCGGTTGCTCCACGGTCAACCACCGCAGCTGAAGCGACTTGACATCAAAGTCAGTTTGTTATGAACATCCGACTAAAACCAACAATTAAAGGAGACGCTCAATGGCGATCTGGGACGACATTCTAACGCCGCGTGACCATGAAGTATTTGCCCTCTCGGGCTACGGCAAGCGAGCGGGCTTCGGCCAACGGCCGGCTATTCTTGTCATTGACGTGAATTACAACTTTGTCGGTGACAAGTCGGAGCCGATTCTCGAATCGGTCAAACGCTTTCGCAATAGTTGCGGGGCCGAAGGATGGGAAGGCGTACAACACATTGGCGAATTGCTCGCCGAAGCGAGGAAAAAACATCTGCCGACATTTTACACCACCGGCCACGACGACCGCTCCAACAGTGTCGCCTTCGGCCGCTGGCAAGCAAAAAATAGCCGGTCCACTGAAGATATGAGCGAAACCTGGGATAAGGGCAATGAGATCGTCTCTGAAATCGCGCCGCAGCCAGGAGACATCGTCGTGCGCAAGCAGAAACCCAGCGCATTTTTCGGCACGCCGCTCATGAGTATGCTCAACGAGGTTCACGCCGACAGCGTCTTAGTCGCAGGCACGACCACCAGCGGCTGCGTGCGTGCCAGCGTGATCGACGCGTTTTCCTACAACATGAAAGTTTCCGTGGTCGAAGAATGCGTCTTCGACCGAGGGCAAGCATCGCACAAGATCAATCTCTTCGACATGGCGATGAAGTA
>DASXSW010000632.1:0-5824 GCA_036505755.1 Binatia bacterium
AGTTAAGAATGCAAGCGTGGATTCCCGTTGTCACGGGAATGACGGAAGGACTGCAGTTCCAACTTCGAATGGGGTGCTTCCTTGGTTTGACCTCGTTAGTTTGTCAGGGACGCCATCAGCCGGCCGAAGCCACTGACCTTCTCCTTGACCTTTGCCATCCGCAAGCCGTGCCAGATATAAGATTGGCAACTGGTTACGACCGGCTTGCCGATTTCCCTCTCCAGGAGATCTACATCGGTAATAGTGGGCCAGCGGGGGCAGGGGATAAAAATGCCGTCGGCCTCGGCTGCTTGCTCATAGAGACGCTTCGCGATCTTGTAAGCGGCATGGATATCCATGTCCGTCAGGTCAGCATTCTTTCGTACCCCATATCCTTCGATTTTCAAGACCTGAAAGCCGGAAGCCTCAAGAAAAGCTTTCATTCTTTCATTGAGTGAGTCTTCGTGCGGCGTGGCCACGACAAGCTTCTTAAGGCTCAGTGATTTCAGCGCCTCGATCTCGCCCGTGATCCCCGGCGAGATCGGTACCCCGTATTTCGCCGTCAGCTTTTTTCCCATGTCGACGTCGCTGCCATAACCGAGCTTCGTGAACAGCGGTGATCCGCCGACGATGATCGCGTCGCATTTGTTATCGACCAAATCCCCTGCCGCTTCTTCGATTCTTTGCAGTTGCCTCTCGAAATCCGCATCCACGAGCTGCCTGATGGTTCCGGTGCTGTTGAGGAGCATAAATCCTTCGGGTAGCATCTTATAAAACTCATATACCAGAGTGTCTCCCCGTGACGGAGCCACATGACCGATCTTTGCGCGCCAACCGTACATTTTGTTTTCCTCCTTACCAATTGAGCCACGCGCCGTTCACGTGAACGGTCTGGCCCGTCATGTATTTGTTCTCGTCCTGCACCAGGAAAAGCGCCGTAGGGGCGATTTCGTCTGGAATCGCGGCTCGACCTAAAGGAATCGCAGCCACCCGTTTCGCCCATTCTTCCTCTGAATAGCGCCCGCGCACCCGGTCCGTTGCGACGCGTCCCGGGGCAATCGCGTTCACATTGATGCCGTCTTTTACCACTTCAAGCGCCAACGATTTCGTAAAGACTGCGACACCGGCTTTGGCAGCTGCATAGTTCGATCGCGTCTCGCATCCGGTGAAACCATAGATGGAGGAGATGCTTACGATTTTGCCATACCGCTGTTGGATCATGGTCGGCAGCACCGCCTGGGAACAGAGAAAGACCGATTTGAGGTTCATGTTCACGATATGATCCCAGTCCGCTTCCTCCATGTCGATAACCAACTTGGGATCGGCGCCTCCCGCGACGTTAACGAGAATATCGATTTTTCCCCAGCGCTCCAGTGTCGACCGGACCATTTCCTGCACGGATTTCTTGTTCGTTACGTCAACGACGATGGTAAAGGCATCGCCGCCTTGACCCGTGATCTCGACGGTGCGTTGCTTAGCGGTTTCCGGATGGATGTCGGCGACGGCGATTTTCGCGCCTTCGCGGGCGAAAAGGCGCGCAATGGCGCCGCCAATGCCGCCTCCGCCGCCGGTGACAATTGCAACTGTGTTCTCTAACGACGCCAGGACAGCGATACCTCGCGATGCCTGCCTGTCTTAGCCGCAGGCTTATCCTTCGAGATAGACAAACAATTCGTTGAGATCCTGAATTCGCTGCACGCGAGGATGATTGAAAGACTGATTATAGGAGCGATGCGGCATGAGCACGACCGCTTCGGTGTTTTCTGCTACATTGCGGCAGTTCTCATGTCGATCATCGACGAACACGTCGACGTTCAGTTTTCCGATCAGCTCGGACTTGTGGTTCTGCGTGAAATAAACCACCGGATGGCTGACCCCATGTTTTCTGAGCCAATCGCGGGTAACTTGGCCGATGTCGTAGGTCTCCCGCTCGTAGCGATGAGTGACGAAAACCAGATTCTTTGTGCAGCTGAGCCTGTCCAACGCTTGCCATTGTTCCGCTGAAGGGAGAGGCGCAAGCGCCTGCCAGAATTTCGGGTCGTCCGAGACTCTGGCAATGCACTCGGAGATGATCTCCATCGTGATCAGCGGATGGTTCATGAAATTGGGATCAGTAATGGATTCAGGATCGATGGGACCGTTGCCCATTCGTACCTCCAAAACCCGCAAAAAAGGAGAAATGAAATCCGCCAGCACCCCGTCAATATCCAATCCAATCATCATCGAGGTACAAATCTAAGCAAATCGACGGCAACCGTCAACCATGTCCTTGTCAGTGCCGAACCGAATATGCTAACAAAAACCTTTGAGTAAATATCGTACAACTGGTTGAGAGGAGTGAGGATGGAACAGCAAGTACTTGAACAAGTGGATCGGCAAAGAATTGTTGAGCTCGCCCGAAACGTAGCGGATATCGTTAGCATCACAGGCGAAGAGAAAGAAATCGCAGACTACCTAGGCAGCGAGTTCGAAAAATTGGGAATGCAGGTCGAGTACCAGGAAGTCGAGGAGGGCCGACCCAATGTCATCGGAACCTTGAAGGGAACCGGCGGTGGCGCGGCGCTCATGTTTTGCGCTCATATGGATCACTTCGATAACCCGCAGGAGACGGTCGTCGAAGACGACCGAATCTACGGCCGTGGTCTGGTCAATATGAAGGCTGCTTTTCCCTGCTATATCGAGGCGGTGTCGGCGATACGAAAAGCAGGGGTTCAGCTCAAGGGCGATCTCATCATATCCGGCGTGGTCGGCGAGATTGAAAAGGCCCAGATCGGTAGATTCCAGGGTAAGACTTACCGCGGCGCTGGCGTCGGGGCGCGGCATATGATGGACCACGGCGTGATGGCCGACATGTGTATTATCGGAGAGCCCACCGGCTTGCAGCTCCAAATCGGCAATGCGGGCTTGGTTTGGGCGCGCGTGAGCGTAGACGGAAAGGCAACCAAATTCGTGCTCGCCGCCGCCAAAGTCGCTCAGGCCATCCAGGATTGGGAAAAAGAGTATCAGCGCAAATACACCCACAAATTCATGCTGCCCACCGTACAGATCGGCGCCATTGAAGGTGGCAATCCGTTCAAGCCCGGCACCCGCCCCACGACGGACATTTTCGTCATCGTAAAGACGTTACCGGGGACGCCGCCACTGGCGATCAAGCGCGAGATCGAGACCGTCTGCGAGAAGGTGCGCAAACGGGACAGCGACATTCTCGACACACGGGTGGATCTCTACCTGTCCACGGACGGCTATGAAATCTCCAAGAGCGAATACGTCGTTAAGGCAATGGCCAATGCCCACAAGGCGGTGTTCGGCAAGCCGGTGCCCTATGCGAAGCCGATCCGCTACGGTATCACCAGCGACGGATCGCGGGTCGCTGCCTACGGTGTTCCCAGCATCACCTATGGCCCCGGCTTCGGTACCCACCTGGTGGATCCGACGGAAACCAGAGCGCCGGCCGAGTGGGACACGCCCAGCGGAGTGCGGCGGGGCGTCGGTATTGATAATATGGTCAATTGCACCAAGGTCTATGCGATGGCCGCCACGGATATCTGCAATCGGCGTAGGGAAGAGGTAGCTAAATCCTAAAGGCAAATTATGGAGCTGACCTTCGCGCACTACCGCAATCGTTTCTGCATGTTTCGCACCTATTACGCTCTCTCGATAGGGAAAGTGAAGCCGGACGGCTTTGACATGAAAGTCATCGAGCTGCCCGACCCACCCAGCCATGAGCAGGAGGAGGCGCTGATCCGGGGCGACGTTCAGGTGGCGAATATTTACTTGCCAAATTTTCTCAGGCGTAAACTTCAAGGTGCGCCGATCATCGGCCTGTCGACGGAATGGAAATCGACGATGAAGGGCAACGGCCTTTTCGTCCGCAGCGATGGCCCGGTGCAAAAACCGCAGGATCTCGTCGGCCGTCTCATCGCGACCCACCAGGGCGCCCATGCGATTCATCGGTATCTGCTGCGCCACGTTTATGGGGTAGACGACAGCACGCTGCGCTGGGAGTCGCACCCCCAGGAAGAACTCCTCGACGTGCTGCGGAGCGCCAAGGTTGACGCGGTCGTGTTGCTCGATCATTTTTTCTTCCGCGGCGAGGTAGCCAATGGCGTGCGTTGTCTTTACACCGACGGCGAAGCATGGCGAAAGCTTCATGGCTTCGACCAGATGATCAAGCATATGATCGCCGCGCGGGAGGATCTGTTGCAACGCTACCCAGGGATCAAAGAGCAGTTGCTCGGGGCCTTTCGCCGCTCCTTCGCCTACAGCGAGGCCCACCTGGAAGAAATTGGCGCGGAGTTTGTCGCGCGCTATGGCGGTGACAGGGAGGCACTCCTGGCTTCAGCTCGTTATCCGAAGATCGAGTTCACCTTCACGGCAGCAGAGCAAAAACTCGCCATCGCCGAGATGGAAATGCTGGTCGAGGTGGGGGAGATTCCGCGTCTGGCGCCGCTCGCCTCTCTGTTTACTCTCTGACCTCCAGGTCCTCCCGAAAATGGTACAACGGCGCGACGGCGCAAAGCCGCAGTTCCGCAAACTCGCGGCGAGTTTTTTTCTCATCCTGGGTCTTTCTTCCTGTACGCTTGCTCGGATCGATACCGCAGAGCGACTGGCGGAAAACGCGCGCCTCGTCGAAGAAGTCAAAGCCTTCGGCAAGACACTCGGTATCGAGCCCACGGACGCGCTAAGCCGCACGACGCAGGAGCGCCAGGCGCTTTCGATGCTGTGGCTCTGGATGCAGCGGGTTGGAACTTTGGCGCTGCACGCCCCCGTCGACATCCGCATGGCCATCGGCTTCGCCACCGCTAAAGAGGAATTAGAGCTGGAGCAGGTCTACAAGGTGGAGGGTTATAGCGTTTACTATCGCCAGGGAAATGAATTTGCCGATTCCCGCTCGGTCGCCACGGTGGGTTTCGCGGGGGAGGGGATCGTGCGACGAGTCAAAGTGATCCTGCACGAGGATCTTCACGGCGATAAGAATTTCGCCCTGTCCTGGGAAGTTGAAGAATCGATTGTTACGCCTCTCGGCTCCCTGGCCGCGGTGGAATTTTTTAAGCGGAAGGGAGATCGAGAAACGTTGCAGCGAGCGCTGGCATCGGTGGAGGAAGAGAGACAATTTGCGCGGGAGTTGAATGCTTTAGTGGCGGAGGCGGAAAAGCTGTTCAAGACCAGGCCGATCGAGGAGGCCAAAGAGCAGATCTTGAATCTCATGCCATCGTATCCGGTCTATTACCGCCAGTTTCAACGTCAGATAGCAGGCCAGCACCCGCCCACTGTCCTGGAAGCAAAGCTGAGCCATGATCTGGCATACTACCGATATTTCGACCAGATCACGGCTTTGTCGGAGAAAGTCGCCGATCTCGGAACGCTGATCGATGATTTCAAAAAACTTCCCCATGACACTTCGCAAGATGGAATGCAGGCATATCTTCAGCGATTGAAAACTCAGTACAGCCAGTCGGCGAAATAGAAGAACGCGGCCCGCGGATCCTATGCTTGATTCTCTTAGATCCAATCCGAGGGTTCGCGGTCTTGCCGCGCTATACGCCGGTACCTTTCTTTCCGGCGCCTGGGCGATCATCATTCCGACCATCCCGGTGTTGGCGCGGGAATTCGGTGTTTCTGCCGGCGGCGCAGCGCAGATCGTGACGGCATTCGCCGTCGGCAAATTTGTCGGGACAGTGATCGCTGGAATCGTATTGGATCGCATGGGAACTCGTATCGCTCTGGTGGGTGGTCCTATGGTGGCGAGCGTTGCGGCATTGGGAGCTGCATGGGTGCCGTGGTTTATCGCGATCCTTGCACTTGCTCTGGTTATGGGCGCGGCGGATAGCCTTTGGGCAACTGC
>DASXSW010000633.1:0-28313 GCA_036505755.1 Binatia bacterium
GAATTGGCCTTCACTGAAAAACAGACGATATGAGGCACTTTGGCAAAGGCCTGATCGAAGACCTTGTAATGGCGCTTGAGAGTCGCCAAGCTGTAAATATAGGCCGGCGTGCCGACCTCTTGGGCGATGCGCTTGAGCGGCACCTCCTCGGCGAACATTTCTCGGTTGCGATAATGAAAATGATTCATTTCTCACTCCGCACGATTTCAACTTCATTCGATGGCGCGCTCAAACTACCGTCAAATAACTGTGACGAAATCCGATAGCGGTAAATGGCTTTTGGCCTCACCTCCTGGTCGTCGAATCGATATTGTTTTTGTTTTACAAATTTTTCCTGGTCTTCGACATTCACTGTCGTCAGTTGCCGATAAGGCACGGGGCAATCAGGACAACTCTGGGACACTTCCTTGCGAAAGATGACAAAGCTCGCAAGATCTTTCAACTCGCTGCCATCGACATATGCGGTCGGTCGGCTCCAGGTAAGCGTGATGCCGGCCGCGCCGGAGCGCGCGCTCAGGTTTGTAATGGTTCTCGGAATCGCGAGCTCCGGAGCGCGCGGGTCGCCTTTTTTGCCGCAGGCAGACGCCAGAGTCACACCAATCATCGCCATAAGAAACAATCGCTTCATCTCACCCTCAGTTCTTTTAAGCGGCGCATGACGTTTTGGCGCGCCGTTCCCCCCAGGGCGCGCCGTCGGCCCACCACCGCGTCCGCCGATAAATAACTGTAGACGTCTTTTTCGACCTTGTCCGAAAAACGTTGTAGCTCAAACAACGACAACTCTTCGATGCGCTTGCCTTGGGTCACACAAAACTGCACGACCGCGCCTGCCACTTGATGGGCCGCGCGAAACGGCAGCCCACGTGCAACCAGATAATCGGCCAGATCCGTGGCGTTCATGAAACCATCCTGGGCAGCACTGAGCATCCGCTCCGCCATGACTTTCATGCCGGCGACGATCTCGCTCATGATCTTGACGCTCGCCTTGACGGTGTCGGCGGTATCGAACAGCGGAACCTTGTCCTCCTGAAGATCCCTATTGTAAGCAAGTGGCAGCCCTTTCATGATTGTCAGCAACGCCTGCAGATGGCCGAACACCCGCCCTGTCTTACCACGGATCAGTTCCGGCACGTCGGGATTTTTTTTCTGCGGCATCATCGAGCTACCCGTGCAATAGCCGTCCGGCAACTCGACGAAGCCAAATTCCTGGGTCGACCATAACACTAACTCGTCGGCCAAGCGGCTCAGGTGGACAAACAGAATCGATGATGTGGCCAAAAATTCCAAAAGAAAATCGCGGTCGCTCACCGCGTCGATGCTGTTTTTTGACACCCTGGGGAAACCCAAAAGTTTGGCCACATAGACGCGGTCGATCGGAAAGGTCGTTCCCGCCAGAGCCCCGGACCCCAAAGGTAGCACGTTGATTCGCTCGAGACAGCCGGCGAATCGCTCCCGATCTCGCTCGAACATATCGAAGTAGGCGAGCAAATGATGCGAAAAGAGCACCGGCTGCGCCCGCTGCAAATGCGTGTAGCCGGGCATGATTACATCGAGGTATTTTTTTGCCGCTCTGACCAGCTCCTGCTGTAACGCCTGCAACGCGGCGATGATAATTTTCACTTCGTCGCGCAGATAAAGGCGCATGTCTAAAGCGACTTGATCGTTGCGGCTTCGTGCCGTGTGGAGTTTGCCGCCGGCAGGGCCGATGAGCTTGGTCAAGCGCCGCTCGACATTCATGTGAATGTCTTCGTCTGCTTCGGAAAACACAAATTTTCCGTGGTCGATTTCGCGCCGAATGGTTTCCAAGCCGCGGACGATCTTGTGCGCGTCACGCGCCGGGATGATGCGCTGCTTCCCAAGCATTTTAGCATGCGCAATACTGCCCAGGATATCGTGACGGTAAAGCCGCGCATCGACGGCAATCGACGCAGTGAATGCTTCGACGGAATTCGCCGTCTCGACCGCGAAGCGCCCGGCCCAGAGCTTGCCTCCCTTTGCCTTGTCTTTGACCACGCTAGCCCCGCTTGGCTTTGTTCAACCGCCGCAGCCGCAGTCTCAGCGCATTCAAGCGAATAAAACCCTCGGCGTCGCTCTGATGATAAACTTGGTCCGCTTCGAAAGTCGCCATGTTGGGATCATAAAGCGAAGTTTCTGATTTGCGTCCGGCGATCATAGTGTTGCCTTTGTAGAGCTTGAGCCGGACCCGGCCACTGACGTTGGTTTGGCAGGCATCGATAGTTTTCTGCAAGACTTCGCGCTCCGGCGCGAACCAATAGCCGTAATAAATCATATCGGCGTAACGCGGAATCAAGGAATCCCTGAGACGCAGGACTTCGCGGTCCATGGTGATCGACTCCAGGGCGCGGTGTGACGCATGAAGGATCGTGCCACCGGGCGTTTCATACACGCCGCGGGATTTCATGCCGACGTAACGGTTCTCGACTAGGTCGACGCGGCCAATGCCATGTTTAGCGCCGAGATCGTTTAGCCGGGCAAGAAGATTCGCGGGCGTGAGCTTACGCCCATCGACGGCGATGGGGTCGCCGCGCAGGTAATCGATCTCGATGTATTCAGGACGGTTGGGTGCTTTCTCCACGGGCCGGCACCATACAAACATATCCGCCGGCGGCTCTTTCCAGGGATCTTCCAAAATGCCGCCCTCGTAACTGATATGGAACAAATTACGGTCGGTGCTGTAAGGTTTCGCCTTGGTCACCGGTACGGGGATGTCATGTTTGCGCGCATAGTCGATCAAAGCCGACCGCGCATTGAGATCCCACAGCCGCCAAGGCGCGACGACTTTGATGCCGGGCCGAAGAGAATAGTAAGTCAGCTCGAAGCGCACTTGATCGTTGCCCTTACCGGTGGCGCCGTGCGAAACCGCGTCGGCTCGTTCTTTGACGGCGACGTCGATCTGACCTTTGGCGATTAGCGGCCGTGCGATCGAAGTGCCGAGCAAATACGATCCTTCATAAACGGCGTTGGCGCGGAGCATCGGAAAAACATAGTCTTTGACAAACTCCTCTCGCAAATCGCCGATAACAACTTTGCTCGCGCCGGTCTCGATCGCTTTGCGCTTGATCGCTTGCAGGTCTTCGCCCTGGCCCAAGTCGGCGCAGAACGCGATGACTTCGCAACCATATTGCTCTTTGAGCCACCGTAAAATGACCGAGGTGTCCAAACCGCCCGAATATGCCAGAACCACTTTGCTGACTTTCATCGTCGTCGTACGAACCCTCTAACGTTTTCCTGCCGTCGACTTTTTCCTGTTTGAATTTCTTGAACCTCGAACCTTTGAACCCTTGAACCCTCTGAGCAACCACACCATCACCGCTTTTTGCACGTGAAGTCTATTTTCGGCTTGATCAAAAGCGACGCATTGCGGGCTTTCAAGCACTTCGTCAGTAATTTCCTGTCCTCGGTGGGCAGGCAAACAATGCATAACAACGGCATCTTTCTTCGCCATGGCGACGACTTGGCTATTCACCTGATAATCGTTAAAAGCTTTAAGTCGCTTCGTCGTGTCCCACTCTTGCCCCATACTTGTCCAAACATCGGTGTATATCGCATCAGCACCGTCAAGCGCTTTTTTGACCGAATGGGTCACAGTGATTCGAGCACCGTTTCTCCTGACTCTTGCCTCGATACCTTTATTCGGCTCATAACCTGTGGGGCACGCAACGGAGAAAGAGAACGGAATCTTTTCGGCAGCCTCCATCCACGAGTGCACCATGTTGTTGCCGTCACCGACAAAAGCAATCTTGAGCCGATCCAAATTTCCTTTGTGCTCTATCAGCGTCAAACAGTCGGCCAAAACCTGGCACGGGTGGTACAGGTCCGTGAGAGCGTTGATCACCGGCACGGAGGCGAAGCGGGCCATCTCTTCTAAAGTCGATTGGGCAAAGGTGCGGACGACAATCATGTCGACCCACCGGCTGAGGCTGCGGCCGCAGTCGATTGGAGTTTCCCTCACGCCCATCTGGACCTCGGTGGGCGCCAGAAAAACCGCGTGGCCACCTAACTGAAACATCCCCGCTTCGAACGAAACGCGCGTTCTCAGGCTCGGCTTCTCAAACAACATCCCCAGCCCTTTTCCTGCCAAGAGGTGATGAGGTATGCCTTGTTTTTGCTTGCGCTTGAGCTCGCGCGCCAGGCTTAAAATGCCGTCGAATTCGCGCCGGCTCAGGCCATCGAAACTCAAGAGATCCCGTTTGCTCATGTCACGAAAATTGTAGGGCCGGATTATTGACGAGCCAAAACCGTTTCGAGGATCGTCAAGCCGCGATCGATATCGCTCTTCTTGATCGTCAGGGGCGGCGCGAAGCGCAGTACCTTTGAGGCTGTGCAGTTGAGCAGCAATCCCTCTTTGAGGCAAGCGTCGGCGATTTTGTTTCCTTCGATGTTCAATTCAACGCCGATGAGCAGCCCTTTGCCTCGGATCTCTCGCATAAAAGAAAATCGCTTCTTCAGCGCCTCAAGCCCCTTAACCAAATATTTGCCCATCTGCACGCAGTTTTTGAGCACTCCGTTTTTTAACAGCGCAGCCATGACCGCTGCGCCCGCGGCACAGGATACCGGGTTGCCGCCGAAGGTCGATGCGTGACTCCCAGGCCCGAAACTATTGGCAACCTCTTCACGCGCGAGCATGGCGCCGAGCGGCAAACCACCGCCCAGTGCTTTTGCCAAAGTCATGATGTCCGGCTTGACGCCGAAATGTTCATAGCCGAACAGTTTTCCGGTACGTCCCATGCCGGTTTGCACTTCGTCGAAAATCAGCAACAAGCCGCGCTGATCGCACAGCTCACGAAGACCGAGCAAATAAATTTCATTCGCCACGATCACGCCGCCCTCGGCCTGAATCGGTTCCATTAGGATAGCGACGGTTTTCTGTGGATCGATCGCCGCTTCCATCGCGCCGAGATCGTTATAAGGCACCTGGCGAAAACCCACGGGCAGCGGATCGTATCCCGCGCGGATTTTTTCTTGACCCGTGGCGGTCAAAGTCGCCAACGTGCGCCCGTGAAACGAATTGTGCGTCGAAATGATCTCATACTTGCCGCCCAATTTTTCAGAACCGTAGCGGCGCGCCAATTTGATCGCTGCTTCGTTGGCTTCGGCGCCGCTGTTACAGAAAAAAGCGCGGTCGGCAAAGGAATGGCGGCACAACTCCCGGGCTAGTTCGGACTGCGGCTGAATATGATAGAGGTTGGAAGCATGCAAGAGCTTTTGCGACTGATCTTTGATCGCCTTAACAATCGCCGGATGACAGTGACCTAAGCTGTTAACCGCAATGCCAGCGAGGAAATCGAGATATTCTTTGCCGTCGGCATCCCAAACCTTGCATCCCCTGCCTTTAACGAGCGCAATCGGTATCCGGGCATAAGTTTTCGTGACGTATTTATCGGTCAGCGCTGCGACATCTCGGTTTTTCATCACTTCCGCACCACCTCCGTCCCCACACCCTCCTTCGTGAAAATTTCCAGAAGCACCACGTGCTTCACCCGACCGTCGATAATATGGGTCTTTTCAACGCCGCCCTTGAGCGCGTTGATGCAACACTCGACTTTGGGAATCATCCCGGAGCCAACGACGCCGTCCTGGATCATCCGCCGAGCTTGACTCTCCTTGAGCGTGCTGAGAAGCGCGCCCTTCTTGTCTTTCACGCCTTCGATGTCCGTCATCAGAATCAGCTTCTCGGCATGCAGCGCCTCGGCGACTTCGCCGGCCACCAGATCGGCGTTGATATTGTAGGTCTCGCCCTCTTTGCCGACGCCGACCGGTGCGATGACGGGAATGAACTTGTTTTGGTCTAATGACTCGATGATGAGCGGATTGATGCCGATGATCTCACCGACCATCCCGATATCGATAATTTCCGGCGACTCGCCGTTCGCCGACGCCACCGTGACGTTCATTTTCTTGGCCAATATAAGACCACCGTCCTTGCCGCTCAGGCCCACCGCCATGCCGCCGTGCTGGTTGATCAGGTTGACGATTTCCTTGTTCACTTTGCCGACCAATACCATCTCGACAATATCCAAAGTCTCTTGATCGGTCACCCGCATACCGCGGACGTAGCGGCTGGTGATGCCCATCTTGTCGAGCACGGAATCGATCTGCGGCCCGCCGCCGTGCACCACCACCGGATTAATGCCGACGTACTTGAGCAGCACGATGTCTTGGGCGAAGCTGGCTTTAAGCTCCTCGTTTTCCATCGCGTTGCCGCCGTATTTGATGACGAAGGTCTTGCCGTAAAAGCGCTGAAAATAGGGCAGCGCCTCCATCAACACCTCTGCCTTGCCGATAAAGTTTTCCATAATCGGGTCCTTAACCCGCCGTTTTGTCCAAAAACTTTGTATGCAGGCTGCTCAAAAAGATCTCAGAGGCGAGGCGCGCGTAAAATCGGCGAGCGAAGGCGTACTCAGCCCGTACGTTGTGGCGAGTCGATTGAGCGCAACGAAGCATATGAGTCGTTTTCAGCAGTCTGTTTAGAGGATATAACGCGACAGGTCTTCGTCCTTCAAGATCGGCGAGAGCCGCTCGCGCACATATTCGGCATCGATGGCCACTTCTTTGCCATGGATTTCGGGCGCCGAGAAAGAAACGTCATCGAGCAGCCGCTCTAAAATTGTATGCAGCCGTCGCGCGCCGATGTTTTCGGTGCGCTCGTTGACATCCGAAGCGATCTGGGCAATTTCCTGAATCGCGTCTTCGGCGAATTTCAAGTGCACGCCTTCGGTTTCAAGCAGCGCCTCATACTGCTTGATCAGTGCATTTTTAGGTTCGGTCAATATGCGCACGAAATCGTCTTTGCTCAACGAGCTCAACTCGACGCGAATCGGGAAACGGCCTTGAAACTCGGGAATCAGGTCGGACGGTTTGGCGGAATGAAAAGCCCCCGAGGCGATGAAAAGAATATGATCGGTCTTGACCATGCCGTATTTGGTGTTGACCGTCGAACCTTCGACGATTGGCAATAGGTCCCGCTGGACTCCCTGACGCGAAACATCCGGGCCATTGAGGGATTCCCGGCCGGCGATCTTGTCGATCTCGTCAAGGAAAACAATCCCCGACTGTTCGACGCGGCGAATGGCTTCGCCTGTGACCTTGTCCATGTCGACGAGCTTGCTCGCTTCTTCCTGCGTCAAAATTTCCAAGGCTTCGGGAATCTTGACGGTCTTCTTCTTGGTTTTTTTCGGCATCAGGTTGGAAAACATCTCTTTCAAATTGAATTCCATACCTTCCATGCCCTGCGGCGTCAGCACTTCGATCATCGGCATCATCGATTGAGTCAGTTCGATTTCGACGAAGCGGTCATCCATCTTGCCTTCTCGCAGCATCTTCTTGAGCTTGTCGCGGGTGCCCTGCAGACGCGCGCTATCGACCGCTTCGCCATCAATCGCTTGCGCGGTCGCCGGCAGCAGCAGGTCAAGAACACGCTCTTCGGCGACTTCACGGGCTTTGATCTCGACCTTCTGTTTTTCTTCCTCTTTCACCATGTTGACCGCGAGATCGGTCAAGTCGCGAATGATCGACTCGACGTCGCGACCGACGTAACCGACTTCGGTAAATTTTGAGGCTTCCACCTTGATAAACGGCGCCTGCGACAGCTTGGCCAAGCGGCGGGAAATTTCGGTCTTGCCGACACCCGTGGGGCCGATCATGATGATGTTCTTGGGCGCGATCTCCTCGCGCAGATCCTCCGGCACGAGCTGGCGCCGCCAACGGTTCCGCAAAGCGATAGCGACGGCGCGTTTGGCCTCCTTCTGGCCGACGATATAACGGTCCAGCTCCGAGACGATCTCCCGCGGCGTCATTACCGGTGCTGGCGAAGCAACTCCGTCTGCCTGTATAGCTTTCAAATTGTCGGTCATTGGAATAATCACTCCTAACAATTTCCCCAGGAAACGCAATCTCTTAGGGCGGTGGGGCATTGCCGCGCTGAAGCGGCCGACAAGTATCTGGCGTCTTTTACCAGCAGCCTACTAAACTAAGGTAATTCTTCGATAGTCAGCTGATCGTTGGTATAAACGCAGATTGCAGCCGCCGCGCGCATCGCTTCCTCGGCGATGATGCGGGCGTCCAACTGGGTATGCTTCACTAGAACCCGCGCCGCGGCCAAGGCAAAATTGCCGCCGGAGCCGATCGCGATCACGCCATCGTCGGGTTCAACGACATCGCCGGCGCCGGAGACCACCAGTAAATCGTTGGCGTCAGCGATAACCAGCAACGCTTCAAGACGGCGGAGCACGCGATCCGTGCGCCAATCCTTGGCCAACTCCACCGCGGCGCGCTTGAGATTGCCGGCGAACTGTTCCAGCTTGGCTTCGAACTTCTCGAACAGGGTAAACGCGTCCGCCGTGGCGCCGGCAAAACCGGCGATGACTTTGTCGTGATGTAGCTTGCGCACTTTGCGCGCGCTATGCTTCATCACCGTCTGACCTAAGCTCACCTGTCCATCGCCGACCACTACGACTTTACCACCGTGACGGATCGCTAATATGGTCGTGCCGTGCATCATAACCAACTCAGGTTGAGGATAGAGGATCGAGAATTGAGAATCGCGATCTTCTAGCCACCATCTTCCATCCTCGATTTTCCCCTGTCACGCGCGCGGATGCGCCTTGTCATAAACCGCTGTCAATTGGTCCAAGTTCAAATGAGTGTACCGCTGCGTCGTCGAGAGACTCGCGTGGCCCAAAAGTTCCTGAATCACCCGCAGATCGGCGCCGCTATTGAGCAGATGCGTGGCAAAACTGTGGCGCAACCCGTGCGGCCCCATCTTGATTGGGATGCCGGCCTGCTTCAAATGCTTCTCAACGATGCGCGCGACGCTCCGCGTGGTAATCCGCTCGCCCCGGTTATTGAGGAAAACAGCGATTTGACCTTTACAGGGTAGATTCCATTTTTTGCGCAGCTCCTGACCGTAGTCGCGCAGCGCCCGCAAAGCCACTTCGCCGATCGGCACGATTCGCTCTTTCGAGCCTTTACCCACGACACGAATAATTCCCAGCTGAAAATCGATGTCAGCCCAGTTGAGACCGACGAGCTCGCTCACCCGTACGCCGGTCGAATAAAAAACTTCCAAGATAGCGCAGTCGCGCACATCGAGATCGGTTTTAATCTTGACCCCAGCTAACAGCTGAAACGCATCGTCCACCGATAGAAAAGTCGGCAGCGGCTTTTCCTGCTTGGGCGAATGAATCAGTAATAGCGGATCCTTCTCGATCTGTTTTTGCGCAATCAGATAACGGAAAAATCCTTTTAAGGCGGCGAGTTTTCTGCCGATCGAGCTCTTCTTGCGGTCCTGAGTCAGCGCCGCCAAAAACGCTCGCACAACATGAATATCGACCTTTCGCACATCGACATTGCCAGCTGAATCGAGACACAACTCCCGCTCTATGAGAAAACCATGGAACTGCGCTAAGTCGCTCAAGTAGTTGCGTAACGTGTGCGGTGAAACGTTGCGCTCGTTGCGCAGGTGATCGGCGTATTGTTGAATGAGATCATCCAAGATCAAACACTCTCAAACTTAACAAACTGTAACATAGCGATCGCACCTTTGGAACGAGTCCGGAGTTACCCAGGCCAAATTTGACATGAAATGAGTTGCCGCATCGCACGCTCGGCCGGCAGGCCCGCAACTCCATTTTCGAGTCTATCGAATCGAGAACATGAGCGCTTTCTGCGCCACGCCGCCCAGAGCGTCGGTGACTTGGAAGGTAACGTTGGTATCGCCTCCGGTGACCGGGGTTCCGCTTATTCGCCCGGTTGCGGGATCAAGCATCACGCCGGAGGGGAGCGAGCCGGCAACCAGCGACCACGCGAAGGGTTTCTTGCCGGACCTTACCGCCAAGCGAGCGCTGTAGCTTCTTGCCGCGCGGCCTACGGGCAACGACCGATTGCTAATGCTTACCGCTCCCACGGCGGAGATATTGAAACGCTGTGTGAGCGTGGCGCCGAGCTGGTCGGTCACGCGAAGAGTGAACCGCGATCCTTTGACTAATGAGAGCGTACCCGCAATTGTTTCTCCGATTAGATTCAAACCCGGAGGCAATACTCCGGTGACCAGACCCACGCTGAAGGGCGGGCTACCGCCGTTGATATTCAGATCCACGTTGTAAGCGACGCCCATCTCGGCCGTAGGTAGCGTTGCGATGCCGAATGACAGCGGTAACGTCGCGTTCGAAATGCCATAAATCTTCCCTTCGCCGAAGGACACGACATAAAGTCGTCCATCCGGACCGACTTTTAAATCAGTGATACCGGCGAAGCCCGTCCCGATAATGGTTTCGTCCAATTCGGCACTGTTGTCCGCCACCATATCCGCTAGCCCGGCGCCGCTGAACACAAATCCGTCGCGCATTCCGTTGGGTTTGAAGTGGTAAAGATTGCCGTTGTTGATATCGCCGACAAAGACATCGTTCTCGTATTCGGCGCCCAGATTTGCGGAGTCGAGAAAAACGATCGCCGTCGGTCCTACGGTATTGAGCCAGGAAAATTTAGGATCGCCATAATGTGAGCCCGCGATCGAAAATAGGTCGCTTACATTGTTCGAATTGCGCGCGTCGGGACCCATGATTTTCTCCCAACCGCTATTGAAACCAGGTTCAACCAAATTGATTTCGTCGAAAAAGTTAGGGCCATTCTCCGTCATCCAAAGCTTATTGGTCATCGGATCGAAATCCATGCCGAACGAATTGCGTATGCCGTACGCAAAGTATTTGGCCACGTTTCCACCCTGGGAGAAGAAAGGATTATCGCTCGGGATCGATCCATCGTCATTGAGCCTCAGAATCACCGAAGTGTCGTCAGGTGTGGGACCGCCTGGGAAGTTTTGCAATTGACCATCGCGGTTCAGATCGCCGATGACAACGTAGAGCTTTCCATCCGGGCCAAAGGTGATGGCGCCGCCGTCATGATTCGGCCCCGGCGTAACTGGTAAATTGAGGATAAGCACCGGACTTGTCAGTGTCGTGCCATTCCACGTGTAGCGGTAGACTCGATTTCCGGCAGGTGACCCGGAGGTATCACCACTTGTGCTGCTTTCGGTGTAATAGAGATAGATGAAAGGACTGGTCGGAAAATTAGGATGAACCGCGATCCCCAGCATGCCTCTCTCGGATGCGTTATCGACCGCGACATCAAGAACCGCGCTCGACTGCAGCGCGCCGGAGATCACCCGGCGAACCTGCCCGTTGTCTTTCTGTAGCACCAAAATATCGTCCGTTCCGATAAACGCCATTGTCGTCGGAGCGCTTAATCCCGACGTGATTTCAGTAACGGATAAATTAGGGTCTGTAAGACTCGGAGCGCCGAGGGCGGGAGAATACGCCGAGAGCCAAACAGCTAACAGAACCAGGAATCTTTTCATTCAAGCGACCTCCTGACGGCTCAAATTATATCTGCTCAATGCGCCTGCGCCAACGGATGATCATCGGAGTTGTAGTTCTCTGGCAATCATGGTGTTAGTCTTGTCCTATGTTGTCGACAATGTTCGTGTCGGGCGAAGAAAACATTTCTTTTAGTAACGCCCGCGGCGACGCGCTGAGCGGCATACTCCACCATCCAACCGGGCAACGACCCAATGGCGCAGTGATTCTCTGCCACGGCATGGAGTCGGATAAGAACAGCGAGAAGCTGATTTATCTCAGTCGCGAATTGGCAAAACAAGGCATTCTCGCGTTGCGTTTTGATTTCTCCTATGTCGGGGAGTCGGGCGGCAAATTCGCCGACATCACCTACAGCGGCGAGGTCGATGACTTAAGCGCCGCCTATGCTTTGGTTCAAAGCCGCCGACCAGGGAAAATAGCCATTTTCGGATCCAGCATGGGCGGCACTGTCGCGTTACTATTCGCCGCTCGAGAACCCTCTGTCGCCGCATTGGTCACCCTCGCCGCGCCGCTGCATCCGGAAAATTTTCCCAAGCGCATGCTAACGGCGGCGCAGCGGCAGGCGTGGCGCGAGCAAGGTTTCACACTCTACAATGGCCGCCGTCTCAATGTTTCCCTCCTCGACGACTTGGAACGTCTCAATGTTCCCGAGTCCGCGCAACGGGTCACATGTCCAGTCTTGATTTTGCATGGCGACAGCGACGAGGTTGTGCCGGTCGAAGAAGCTCTCGAATTGCACAATGGCCTGCCAAACTCGACACGTCTTTCGATCGTGAAAGGCGCCGATCACCGGCTGTCCGATCCGACGGCCATGCAACGAGCCCTTGGCGAATCCCTTGACTGGCTTACGAGACATCTGGGTAGCCGATAATGACGAGCTGCCGTTTCATGATCGGACGAACTTTCTTGCTTCTCGTTCTGCTGGGGAGCGCGTGCGGACGGGATCTTACCACCGCGCAGGGGGTAGCCGAAGAATTTGTCGATCATCACTACGTCGCGATCGATTTGCAAAAGGCGAAAACACTCGCCGTCAGTGTAGCCCTGAGCAAAGTCAATGAAGAGATTCGCTTGACTGCGGGTCAGAGAATCGATGCGTCGACACAAAAACCACGAGTCCACTACGCTCTGCTGGAGAAAAAAGAGGGCGATCAGCGGGCTTCGTTTCTCTACGAGGGAACGATTCAGTCGGATGACGGCACTTCGTTTAGCCGGAAATGGTTGATCACTGCGCGCAAGGAAGGCAACCAATGGCGCGTATCGAACTTTACGGAATCCGACTAGAGAGCGATTGATTGGGACTTATTCTTTCATCGGCGTTGCTGGAATGTGCGAACAAATAACTCTCTGAAATCTGCGTTTTATTACCCAACCCGCGACTCGAAACTAAAAACCCGAAAGTGCCAGCCGAATGGCTCGCTACGCTCCAGCCGGCTGCGCGCTCGCTGATGGCGGCATCGCCTCTTTTGGCTTGGGCTTGATCTGCAGTGCCAAACCCGCAGCGATCATTGCAATCACTCCGCCAGATAGAAATGCGAAATTGTAGTCGCCGACGTAGTCACGAACCGCGCCCGCAGCCGAAGACATGATCGCCGCGCCGATCTGGTGCGACATGAAAATCCAGCCGTAGACCTTGCCGACGTTCTGCCTGCCGAAAGTATCTGCCGTGATCGCCATCGACGGGGGCACCGTAGCAAACCAATCAAGACCGTAGATCACGGCAAACACCACCAAACCAGAGAAGTCTCGCGCAAACGGCAGAAGTAGCAACGACACGCCGCGCAAAGCATAAACCAGCGCGAGCCACTTGTGCGCCTGCACTCGGTCGATCATCCAGCCCGAGAAGGTCGTGCCCACGATATTGAGCGCGCCCATGATCCCCACCAGAGAGGCCGCGGTGATTTGGGGAATACCAATCTCGATCTCATGTGGGATCAGATGTACGCCGATCAATCCGTTGGCCGTGCCGCCGCAAACGAAAAAACTTCCACACAACAACCAAAAAGTCGGATTGCCCAAAACTTGCCGGGGCGTGATCGTGGCGTTTTTTGCGGACATACCGCGCAACGACGCGGCACTGCCGGGGCTCGCCGCGCCCGGCTGCCCTGCGCCGTACGGCTGCAATCCGACATCTGCAGGATCGTCGCGCATGAAAAGAAAAATCAGCGGCAACAAGAAGACGGCTAAAACGATGAGGGTCATCGATCCGATGCGCCAACCCGAGTAGGCAATCATAGCCATGAAAAACGGCAGAAAAATCAGCTGGCCGGTCGAGCTCGCGCTTCCGAGGATGCCCAAGGCGAGGCCACGCCGCGCGACAAACCAGCGATTACCGACCGTCGCGGTAAGGACGGAGCCAACTCCACCGGCGCCAATACCGACAATGACTCCCCAGACCAGAAAGAACTGCCAGAACTGGTTCATGGCTACGGTACCGCTGACACCGGTAATCAGCAGGAGTAGACTGCCTAGCATGACCTTGCGCGGGCCGTAGCGGTCAAGCAAAAACCCGCTGATCGGCGCAGCCACACCAAAAAGCAACAGATTCATGCTGATCGCTGATGCGATGAGCGCACGGCTCCAGCCGAACTCGGACTCCAACGGGTGGATCAGCACGGACGGTGACGAGCGCACGCCGGCGCTGATCAAGGTTGTTAAAAAACAAAGCGAAACGACGAACCAACCGTAATAAAAGGGTAACGATAACGGTGGGCGTTTAATGCTGAGATCAAAACTCTTGGTGTCCATCTCTTCATATAAACATCTTTGGTAGATTTCACAAACGACTCTGAAACAAGGGCCGATTCCATGGCCCGCAACCGGTCAACACTCGCTATTTCTCTCGTCGAAACGCCGTGCTATCAATGGCCGCCATGAGAAATTTGATTGCCCTTCTGGCTGTCGCCGGAACTATTATCATCAACTCGACGGCGGCAAGCGCCGACTATCGCGAAGAAATCCCATTCGTCCCGACGCCCATCGAAGTCGTCGATCGCATGCTTGAGCTCGCGGAAGTGAAGAAGGGTGACGTGGTTTACGATCTCGGCAGCGGCGATGGACGAATTGTTATCCGCGCCGCGAAAAAGTTTGGCGTCAAAGCCGTAGGGATCGAAATGGACAGCTGGCTGCTCGACAAAGCGCGCAAGGATGCCAGAGCCGCGGGCGTCAGCCACCTGGTCGCATTCCGTGCCGAGGATGCGCTCAAAGCCGACATCTCGCGGGCCACCGTGGTGACGCTCTATATGCTTCCGTGGTTCAACGAAGCGATGAAACCGAGCCTTAAAAAATTTCTCAAGCCCGGCGCGCGCATCGTCGCCCACGATTTCGGCATTGAAGGTTGGAAACCCGACGAAACCGTAAAGCTTCCCGAGCCTGAAAAAAAACTCGGCGGCGCCGTGCATTACCACACGATCTTTTTGTGGAGAATGGGCGGGAACCGCGACGAGCGGCACTGACCTCTGACCAGCGTCGCTCAGGCAGTAACTACGGCGGCAGCGCCTACATGTTATGCCAGGTAGCGCTTCGCATCGCGTTTATTTATCAGCGATCTTGACGAAGTCCCCTTTGAGCGCCACCCCCGCGATCACAGCGCCCGCGTGACACTCAAACTCGGTGGCGCTCGTCATAACGTCCTTCTTGTAGTAGCTCACGATATTAACCACGGCATTGGCGCCCAACTGCTGGGCACGTTTTTCCAAGGCGACCATCGCCGACAGGAATGCCCAATTACAGGCCTTTTCATCCGATTTGCCGAATGCGTTGGTTTTGCGATTCGATACATCGGTGCCAAGCTTGGTCAGGATCGGCGGCGTCGGCTGGTTGCCAAAGAAAAATTTCACCGAACCGTCGAGTTTGTCTTGCGCATCCTTGACCGCCAACGCGGTTTCGATCGGCAAGAGATACTTGGTGTCGCGCGCGTCGGTTGGGCACACCGCCGCCAGAAGGCTACCGACAATAAACGCCGCCAGGATAGCTTTTTTCATCGTGTCGCTCCTTTTGAGTTTGATGATCGGAGAGAAATCCTTTGAATTATCTGCGACGAGCCATGATGCATCACGCGAAGACTCTACTGATCGGCAATCTTGGCCAAATCGCCTTTTAACATTACGTGCGCCGAGACGCCGGCATGGCACTCGAACTCGGTCGCGCTCGACAGCGTATCATTCTTATAATAGCTCGCGATGTTCACCACGGCGTTGGCACCCAACTGTTGGGCACGCTTCTGCAAAATTACCAAGGCCTTGAGGAAAGCCACGTTGCAGGCCTTGGCATCTTCGGAAGGCCGCGTCGATGACCGCTGATGGGTTAAGTAACTTCCCAGCGGGGTGACGATCTTTGGAGTTTCCTTCTTGCCAAAGAAAAATTTAATCGCGCCATCGGGGATTTCCCGGGCATCCTTGGACTGTAAAGCCGAGCTGATCGGCAACAGATATTTATCGTTGCATGCGCTGACCGGCCACGCCGTGAGGAGGACAATCACTGAGCCCATGAGCTGGATGATAGCCTTTCTCATTACCATGCTCCTTGAAAAATTTGGCCGGCGCTCGGCCCGCCCGTCAAAAGTAACGTCGCGCCGGCACCAGAGTGCTATTGATCGGCGATCTTAACCAAATAGCCTTGACCACCACACTGACAATGGCGTTGCCGAGATCGGATTTCTAAGCATATCGGCGAAAAATCAACGACGTATTGATGCCGCCGAAGGCGAAATTATTAGACATGATGCATTCGCATTGTAGCTCACGGCCGACGCCGACGATGTAATCCAACTCGGCGCACAATGGGTCCACCCGCGAAAGGTTTACGGTCGGGGCAAACCAGCCCGCGCGCATCATTCCAATGCTCATCCACGCTTCCAAAGCGCCGCAAGCGCCGAGGGTGTGGCCGATGTAACTCTTGAGGGAACTCACCGGCACTTTGTCGCCAAACAAGTTCCAAGTCGCTTGCGCCTCGGCGATGTCGCCGTGTTGTGTGCCGGTGCCATGGGCGTTCACGTAGCCGATCACGGAGGCCGGCAGGTCTGCATCGGCGAGCGCCAGCTCCATGGCGATTTGCATGGTCTCGGCATTGGGATGGGTCACGTGGCAACCATCACTGTTGGTGCCGAAACCGGCGACTTCGGCGTAGATGATCGCGCCCCGCGCGCGTGCATGATCCCAGTCTTCGAGAATCAAAGTACCCGCGCCCTCCCCGAGCACCAGACCATCGCGCTCGGCATCGAAGGGCCGCGGTGTCGTTTCGGGAGCATCGTTGCGCACGCTGGTCGCAAACAGCGTGTCGAATACCGCCGCTTCGGTGACGCACAACTCTTCAGCGCCACCGGCGATCATCGCGCGCTGGTGGCCGCCGTGAATCGTCTCATATGCGTAGCCAATGCCCTGGCTCCCCGAAGTACATGCACTCGAAGTTGTGATGATGCGTCCGGTGACGCCAAGGAATACACCGAGGTTGACCGGCGCCGTGTGTCCCATCATTTTGATGTACGTGGTTGCGTTGATTCCGCGCGTGCTTTTCTCATCGATCATCTTGCCGAAATCGCAAATCGCCTTCGGCGTGCCGGCGGACGAACCGTACGCAATACCAAGCTTGCCGCTCTTAACCAGCCGATCGCCCAGCAGACCGGCGTCAGCGAGGGCCAACTCACTAGCGCGCGTTGCCATTAAAGCGACCCGGCCCATGCTCCTGGTGGATTTCGTCGTGTAGCGCTCGGATAGCGTAAAATCGGCGGCCGGCGCACCGAGTAGCGTATTGAGCCCGTCGTAACCCGCCCACTCCTCCATCCGAACGATGGCATTGCGATATTCGCCCAGGCGCGCGCGCACCGTAGGCCAATCGTTGCCGATGGGACTGATGCCGGCCATGCCCGTCACGGCAACTCGTCGGCTCATGCCAGCCCTCCGTTAACCGAAATTACCTGGCGGGTGATGTAAGCGGCGTCTTCGCTAAGCAGAAAGCTCACAGCGGCAGCGACCTCCTCGGGCTTGCCGATACGCCGGGCGGGAATAAGTTTAGTGACCTCTTCCAACGGCACGTCGCCGATCATTTCCGTTTCGATCAATCCGGGCGCCACGCAGTTGACAGTGATCTCCCGTTTCGCCAGCTCCAACGCCAACGCTTTGGTGGCGCCGATGATGCCCGCTTTAGCGGCGCTGTAGTTGACCTGGCCACGGTTGCCGATCATGCCTGAGACCGACGCCAAAGTGACGATGCGCCCCGGTGCGCGCCGGCGCACCATTGGCATGATCAACGGATTGAGAACATTATAGAAGCCCTCAAGATTGGTCTTGATCACGAGGTCCCAGTCTTCACCCGACATGGTGGGAAACACTTGATCACGGATAACGCCGGCATTGCAGACCACGCCGTAGTAAGAACCATACTCCTTGATGTCTGCCGTCAGGGCGGCAGCGGTTTCATCGCGTGCGCTGATGTCAAACTGAAGCACGCGCGCCTGGCGGCCACGCGCCACGATCGTTTGCGCCACGGCGTCCGCTTCACCACGCCGGATGCGGCAGTGCACGATGATATCGTAACCGTCCCCCGCCAGGCGCAGCGCGATCGCCTTGCCGATGCCCCGGCTCGAACCTGTGACCAAGACAGATTTATTCATGTCAAGTTTTGATCGCGAAATTTAACTTCTCCGGCCGGCTGAAACACCGAGACGGTGGCGGCGGCGATCTGCCCGCTCTCATCTTCAATGCGACACTCAAATGAACCGAGGCCATTTTCGCTTTGCAAGATTCGTTTGGCGTGAATGCGTAGCAGCGTCCCCACCATAAAAACCGGCCGGCTGCACTCGTAACACCGCGTGCCCAACAAATATCCCAGCTTGATCGGTTCACCGCGCAGGCGAGCGACATAACCCGCGTAGGCGCCGATCGCTTGAGCCATGTACTCGATGCCGACCCAAGCACCCACGGCTCCGTCAACGCAAAACAAACTATCGGTGCGAATGCGCACTTCGGCGCATAGGCTCTCTTCGTCAGCCGAAATGACACGATCCAGCAATACCATCGGCCCCGAGTGCGGCACCAAAGTGCGAATATCGGGAAGCTCCATATTTACTCTCTTGCAAGGACGATCGTAGCGTTTGCGCCGCCGAAGCCAAAAGAATTGCTGACGACACAATCCAAAGGACGGCCCAGACTGGTACCGGGCTCGGCCACGTTCAGCGTAGGCAGCTCTGAATCAGCGGCGCCGTCCCAAAGATGCGGCGGTAATTTACCGCTCGGATTACCATCCTGCATTGCCAACCAGCAAAGGCCGGCCTCGATGGCGCCCGCCGCCCCTAAGGTGTGCCCAGTAAACGGCTTGGTCGAGCTCACTGGCACGCGGTCGCCGAACAGCTCGTTGATCACACGCGCTTCCATGGCGTCATTTTGTACCGTCGCCGTGCCGTGCAAATTTATGTAGTCCACTCGTTCCGCAGCAACCCCGGCACGCGACAACGCCCGTTCCATTGCCAATCGGGCACCGACACCGGTGGGATGAGGCGCCGACATATGATAGCCGTCGGACGATTCTCCCCAGCCGCGCAAACTGATGGTCGACGGTTCACGACTGAGCAGAAACAAGGCCGCGCCCTCGCCGATATTGATCCCGTTGCGGTTGCGGCTGAGGGGATTGCAACGCGTCGCGCTGACTGATTCAAGCGCCGCAAATCCAGCCACTGTAAACGCGCACAAAGAATCCACGCCACCGGTCAAGATCGCATCGCAAACACCCATAAGGATCAAGCGAGCTGCGCTGGCCAACGCCTTAGCGCTAGAGGCACAGGCGCTCGAATGAACATAAGCCGGGCCGGTGGTCCCCAGCGTGGCCGCCAAGACGGTAGCCGGTGAGCCCATCTCCTGTTGGCCATAGTGAAATTTCCCAGGCAATTTTCCACTCGCGGCGTACTCGCGCAGCGCATTTTCACCCTCGGCGATACCGGAAGTGCTGGTGCCAATCACGATGCCGAAGCGGTCAGTACCGAAGCGCTCGATGGCGCCGTCAACCGCGGGTCGAACCTGCGATAACGCGGCCAAGGCGAGCTGATTGTTGCGGCTGCGGTCGCGCAAAGGAAGCTCGTCGACGCTCGGTAATGGCGCAGTCGCGTCGACGCGACCGAGCGGCACCGAGCGCCCGGGCAAATAATCATCGACCAGCCTCACGCCGCTCTGGGCGCGCTCGAGCATGCGCCGTCCGATCTCGTCGAGCGAGTTGCCCAGCGAACAGATCATTCCCAATTGATTGAGATAGATCACGCTCACGAACCCGTTGAAACCGATCGGATCGTCAGCCGGTAATGATAATGCAAATTGGTCAATTCAATCGTGCCGCTCCAGCGTGGCTCGCCGCTATATTGAATTACGGTCACGGGCACCTCTCCTGCTATTAGCGTCCGGCGCAAACCATTTTCCTCGATCCGCCAGCCCTCTGGCAAGGCCGTTCGAATTTGCTCAACGGGCCAAAGCGTAAGTTGCACGTCCTCCAGCACGTCTTCCGCGCGCAGCTCGGGCGCCATCATCGGATGGCGCCAGGACCGCAAGGTATTGCCGTCGTAATGCAATGACAGCACGCGCTGGCCCAATGCCAAGCCGATCAAATCGATGCGCTCCGCGTCGATTTCGAGAGCGGCATCGAGCTCGTCAACGTGGCCGCCTCTTTCCACGGTGAGATGCTGCTGCAAATTGACCGAGGCGCCGAGCGCCGCCGGCGGCAAGCGCAACCCAATTCGCCCGGCGCTGGTCGCGACGCCGGCGCAACCAATCAAAATTAGAGAAGCCCAAACGAGCCCCGCGCGCCCAACAATTAGCGCTGGTAACACAGTCCCTCCAGCGCCGCCAACCGCCGCTCTGTGTCACGCACGTAGGGATTCGTTTCATCCCAAGCATAGCCCGCCAGGATCGCCGAGATCATGCGCCGGACATCCGCGGGCGGCTTGGCGAAAAAAATAATCCTCTGAAAGCCGCCGCGATACCACGATTCGACAAAGGCGCGGAAAGTATCGACGCCGCGCTTAAGTGGCGCCGCGAATTCGGCGCGCCAGTCGACGGTTTCACCGGCGAACTGGCGCGCCAGCGCGGCAGCGGCGAGACTCGCCGATTTGAATGCAATCGTTACCCCGGAGGAAAATATCGGATCGAGAAACTCGCCGGCATTGCCCAGCAGCGCATAGCCGGAGCCGCACAGCGATTGCACATTGGCCGAGTAGCCGACGATCTGGCGCGCCGAGGTGTCCCAGCGCGCATTTGACAACAAGCGGCGCAACGAAATGTCTTCCTGAACCAACGATCGCAACCGTTCGGTTTCACTGCCGTGATAGCGCGCCAGGAAAGCGGTTTCCGCCACCACCCCGAGCGAACAGCGGCCGTCGGCGAACGGAATCAACCAGTACCACACGTCGTCATGCGCCGGGTGAACTGTGATCAAAATCTTGTTGCGGTCGAACTGCAATGACGTGATGCCATCTTCGATGTGGGTGAAAAGCGCCCCGCGGACGGGAAAATTCGACGGGGTTTCCAGTTGCAACAAGCGCGGCAAGACCCGGCCAAAGCCGCTGGCGTCGAGGATGAATCCGGCTTCGACAAGATAAATCTCGCCCTCTGAATCCTTTACGGTCACGCGCGGTCGATGGCCGCTGATGTCAATGGCCACGACTTCGTGCCGATAGCGCACCGCGGCGCCTTGACGTTCAGCTTCGAGCGCCAACAGATGGTCGAAGCGGGCGCGCTGCACTTGGTAAGTCGTGCTCCAACCCGGCGAATGCTTATCGCTGAAATCAAATTCGCTGTACTGTTCGCCGCGTCCGAAGGCGGCGCCGTTCTTGAGCTGAAACCCGCCTTCGTGCACTGCGCGCAGCATGCCGGCCTGTTCTAAATATTCCATGCTTTGCGGCAGCAGGCTTTCGCCGATGCTAAAGCGCGGAAACTGTTCGCGCTCGAGCACCAAAACTTGCCGTCTTTGTTGACGCAGCAAGGCCGCCGCCACCGATCCGGCGGGACCGGCGCCGATGACCAGCACTTCGACCGTGATTCGACCTCCGTTCCCAAGATCATCCAATTTCACGGCGGGCCCTGCACAAATCTTTGTTCTTGATCATGACTAAAGCACGGAGCCAGAAACCACACCGCGACCGTGCCAATCAACATCGTCAGACCGAACGCTTGTAGCGCCGGGGTCTTGCTCAAACTGAGCAAGCCGAAGGAAAGCAGCGTGCTCAAAGCCGATAAACCGACCGCCAGCCAGGCAACCGGGTCGCGCCGGCTGGGATGCTCTTGAAAAAAAATGCCGTAATCGACGCCGACGCCAAGCAACAGCATCAGCGCCAGCACATGAAACAGTTGCAGGCTTTGACCCGAAAGCCCCAACAGCGCGAGGGTAGCGACACTGGCCAATGCGGTGGGTGCCAGCACGCGCCAAGCGGCGCTGCGATAGCGCGGGTAGAGCATGCCGTAGACGCCGAAGTAAGAGAGCAGCACCACCCAACCCATATATTTCCGATAGCGACCAAGCACAGATGAAATTTCGCCGACCTTGTCCACCCACTGGACGCCATCGAGCCCGCCACCCGCCCGCTGCAAAAACGGCAAGCTGGTAGAATCCAAACCGCGCAATGAGACGATGCTGGCAAAACCGCCGTCCACTGGTCCCAGCCAAAGATGGCGCACGGGTTCGCTGGCTGAAGTTTTCAGAAAATCATCGGGCGCCAACTCGGATCCCGCTGCGAGCCACCGTTCGCGCGTGGCCATAACCCACTGGTCGTCCGCGCCGATTCGCGCGGCCAGCGCGGCCAGCGCCCCGTCCTCGTTCAAGAATGTCTGTTCGATCAAGGCGCGACGCGCGACCTGTGTGCGTAATGACGGCACCCAATTAGACATCGCTTGATAGCCGCCGATGATTTGCTTTTCGATCAGCGGATCGAGCCGTTGCTTGAGCGCTTCCTCGCGCTGCAGCACCGTTTCAGAATTCGCGCCGCGAACGAGGAAGAACTGCGCCGGCGCCGGAGCATCCAAGAGCCGGCTTAGCTTGATCTGCTCGTCGATCAGCCGTTTCGGCGGGTTCTGCAATAAACGGATGTCATCCCGAACCCCAAGCCGCGACCAGCCGAAAACCGCGAAAGCAACGAACAGCGCCGCCACCCACCACATCGAGCGCTGCAGGCGCAACGACGGCCAACGCTCTAAACTGGCAGCGCACCACTGGGCGAGTCGCGCGCTTTTCAAGGTGCCGGCGCGAACCAGCTCGGGAAACCAGAAAGCCACGGTTAGCCAGGCGAAGATCATGCCGAGCGCGGAGAATACCGCCATCTGGCGCAAGCCGGGAAACGGCGTCAGCGCGAGCGCCAAATAGCCGAGCACCGTTGTCACCAGTGCCAGCAGCAATGCCGGCAATAGACGGCGCAGCAATTGCCATGAATCGAGTGATTGCCCATCCGCGCTGAGCCGGTTGCACAAAAAATAAGTTCCATAATCTTGCGCCCCGCCGATGAGGCTGGCGCCGAATACCAAGGTCAGCAAATGAATACGCTCGAACAACAACCAGCACACTGACAGGGCGCCGAGGCAGCCGACGCCGACGGACAACATAATCAATACGATCGGCTTGAAGGAATGAAACGTCAGCCAAATCAACACGACGATGCCGAGGAGTGAGCCAAACCCAATGGTCGACACTTCCCATTTCGCTTGTGCGCCGGCTGCGGCGGCGTACAAAATCACACCCGCGGCGACAACCTCGACCTGCGGAACCGACTTGTACGCGGCTTGCCGTGCTTGCTCGAGCAAAGGTACGACCGCCTCTTGTGCTGCCATGGAAAAGGCCGGCAGGCGTGCCTTAAACGGCAAAACCACATACTGGCGCCGGCCGTCGCCGACAAACAGCCACCCGTCGCGAGGCCGCACCGGCGTCTCCCGCGCGCGCGTTTGAATCCAGTCGGCGAATAAGCCGAACGGATCATCCTGCCAGGCACCGGGCTTAATTCCACCAAACGGGCTGTAGAGCTTGGCCAAGGCGATATCGATCCAGTACGGTTTGGCTTGGCTGCGCAACGCCGCTTCGGCACCGGGTGTCAGTAGGGCGAGCCGATGTTGTCGGAACAGCGCGAGCCAATCCTGTGGCGCTTGCGTGGCAATTTGGTCGTCTGGCTGCAGCAGACTATTGTGCGCCGCCAGTACCGCATGGTAGATGTCGGCGGCGCGGCTCGCCTGGTCCCAATCCTCCGCCCCCACGAGCACGATCAGGCGCTGCTGAGCTGCATCAACCATGTGCGCGAAGGCTTGCTGCAGCACCGGATCGCGTTCTTCAACCGGCAGCAGCGCGAGTATATCGCTGTCGGGCGTCAGCCGCTCATCAAACCAGAGAAAAGCGCTATGGGCTATCAACAAGCAAACGACCGATGCCCAGAGCCATGCCAGCAGAGTGCGCCGATTCAAAACAAAGCTGCCTCGTCAGCAGTCATAGCGCCGTCGCCGGTCTGGATCACGGAAAAAACGATCTGGGTGCGGTCGCCGCTGGCTTCACTGATGACGATATTCTTGACGTAGACGCCGCCATTCAGGGCGATGCTGCCGATGGCCTTGGCCAAGCCTGGGTCGCGCGCTTTGAGCGTGACACTCCAGTCATTGTCTTGGGCCGTGCCATCGATGTCGAATAGTTTTTCGAGTTGTTCCAGATCGCCCGCCAGCAAGGCGAACAAGACGCTGTTGATCATCCGCACCGTGGGCTCCTGCTTGGCGTCAAGGCGCAGCGCCACCTGCTCGCCGCGCAACTGGATGATTTCATCGCGCGTCAACTTCAAGCTGTTGGGAAACGGCTGCAGGGTACGCCATAGCACGCCTTTGTCGGCGACGACGCAGAAACGACCGTTGGAACTCAGGGGTTTTTTCAATCCGACGAGCTGCTTGCTCTGATCGAAGCGGCCGCACAACACTTTGGGCTTGGCGAGCATCGTTTGAATCTTTTTCGCCACCGGGGCGGCGCCCAAGAGCGCCAGCGACGCGAGCATAAAAGAGCACGCCCGGAGCTGTTTCATGACGGAGAAACTCCCAACTTTTCAAACAGCACCGGCGGCGAGACAAAGCACATTTCCCGGCTCGCGATCTCCACCGCGACCTGCGTGGTCGTGGCACGGACAAGGCGGCGCCCCGTGGCCGCATCCGTAATGAGGTAAGAAATTTTAAGCCGGTTCTCCCATTCGACAATCTCGGCGCGCAGCTTGAGACGTTGACCGTAGATCGCCGACGCGGCATAGCGCAGATGGAGATCGATCACCGGCCAAACGTAACCCGATGCCTTCATCTGCGGGTAATTGTAGTCGATGGTATCGAGCAACACGCCGCGGACGATTTCCAGATAGTTGACGTAGTGTCCGTGCCACACCACTTCCATCGGATCGAGATCGAAGAACTGCACTTGGGTCTCGGTCTCGGCAAACCAGCGGCCCGGTGTATCACTCATACAACTTCCAGGCGCGGCAACGGATGCGCTCCAGCAGCAGGCGCAGATCCGGCTCCAATCGGCGGTCTTCCTCGATGACAGGGATATCGGCGCCGAGCGATTCCAGCATTTGTTCGAGCGGCGCTTGCGGCGCGACCGACGGATTGAGCCTGCGGCGCAGCCAGACTCCCTGGCGCACGGTAATCAGCAACCCGGCAACGACTTGCTCGGTCAATTCCATCACTCGCAGGCAATCGCGCGCGGCGATCGTCCCCATGCTCACCTTGTCCTGGTTGTGGCATTCGGTGGAGCGCGAAAATACCGAGGCCGGCATGGTCAATTTGAGCGCTTCCGCGGTCCAGGCCGAAACGCTGATCTGCAACGCCTTGAGCCCGTGATTGATCGCCGCTCGCGGGCCCTCGACGCCGGACAGATTCGCCGGCAAGCCATTGCTGTAGCGGCTGTCCACCAACAACGCCATCTGACGGTCGAGCAAATCAGCCAAATTGGCGACGGCGTTTTTCATGCTGTCCATGGCAAACGCAATGTGACCGCCGTAAAAGTGGCCGCCATGCAAGATGCGTTCGCCGGCCGCGTCGATGATCGGGTTGTCGTTGGCGCTGTTGAGCTCGTTCTCGATGGACTGGCGCATCCATGGCAGCGCATCGGCGAGAACACCGACGACGTGGGGCGCGCAGCGGATCGAATAACGATCCTGCAGCCGTTTGCCGTCATCGGCCGGCGCGTTGCACTCCAGGTCTTGGCGCAGCCACGCAGCGACCCCTTGTTGGCCCGGATGGGGCTTCACCGAAAACAGCGTCGCATCGAAATGGTAGGCGTTACCGTCGAGCGCAAACGACGCCATCGCCGTGATGCGAGTGACGAGCCGGCTCAAGTATTCGGCGCGCCCGTAGGCCAGACACGCCAAAGCGGTCATCACCGCCGTGCCGTTCATGACGGCCAGCGCTTCTTTCGGTCGCATGCGCATCGGCGCTATGCCGGCCTCGGCGAGAGCGGTCGCCGCGGGCATCGTCGCACCGTCGCGGCAAATTTCTCCCTCGCCACACAACACAGCGGCGAGATAGGACAACGGCGTGAGATCGCCGCTGGCGCCCACAGAGCCTTCGCAGGGAATCATCGGCAACAAGCCGCGCTGCAGCAACAGCACCATCTGTTCGAGCAATTCGACGCTGACGCCCGAGAACCCTTTGCACAATGACGTCAGACGCGTTGCAATCACCGCGCGCGTCTGCGTCGCAGTGAAATATTCCCCCAGGCCACAGCCGTGAAAGGTATAAAGATGGCGCGGCAACTCGCCGACCAATTCCGGCTGGACGGTCACCGTGCAAGAATCACCGAGACCCGTGGTCACGCCATAGATGGTGCCTTCCTCACGCAGCAACCGGTCTAAAAAATCCGCTCCGCGGGCAATGGCCGCGCGGAATTCCGGCGCATCGGACAGTATGGCGGTCGCAGAGCCCTCTGAGATATCGACGATGTCTTCAATGCTCACCCGTTCCATGTCGAATCGAATGGTGCGGGGTTGGTTTTTGTCGTCAGCGCGATGCATTTTTTGCGTCCATCGTGGGCAAGCGCCAAAATTCGTAAAAGTTAAACCACTGCAGCGGTGCGCGCCGGCAAAAATGTTCGAGTCGAACGGCATACTCGGCGACCAGTTCGGCGAGTGCTCGATCGCGGTCATCGCGCGGCAGACGAATCGATTGGCGAAATAGTTCAAAGTGGATTTCCGAAGTGCGCCCGCAGCGCAAGGTGAACAGCAGATACACGGGACACTGCAGCAGGTTGGCCAAAATGTAGGGCCCAACGGGGAACGGCGCCGACGCGCCGAGGAAATTGGCGAAAGCCACCCGGGGTTTGAGCGTTACGGGTATGCGGTCACCGGCGATCGCGACAAACTCTCCTTGTACAATTTTCTCCTCTAGCAAAACGGCCGTATTGGCGGACACCTCGGTCACTTGCATGAGGTTTAACTGGCTCTCAGGATTGAGTTCGGCCAACAGCTGGTTGAACCGTTGCGCATGCTTGGTATGAATGAGCGCGGTCATTTTGAGCCCGGGCATCTGCTTCGACAGAACGCGACACAAATCTAAATTGCAGATGGCAACAAATCAGCAGGGCGCCGCGGTTTTTACCGATCTGCGCCGCGATCAGCGCTTGTCCTTGATATTTTACCGAGTCTGCCTCGAACAAGCCGCTCCACAAAAGCATTTTGTCGAGGATACACTCAGCAAAAGCCGCGAAGTGACGAAACACCGTGAGCCTGCCGAGGTCCTCATTGAGCACTGCGCCATGGGTGGCCACGCGCCGCAAGTAATCCCGCGACGCGGTCCGGGCAGCCGGCTTGCTGATAAAATACCAGAATAAAACCGGGTAAAGGATCAATCTAACCGGCCCGCGGCCGACGAGACGACACAGCCAGTAAAGCACGCGCATGCCGGCGACGAAGCTGAACTCGTTTATCTGCGCCCAATGCTGATTGCGCGGTGCCATCGCTTGCGTCATTGGGCGCTCCATTTGCGCGCGAGCAACATCGGCAGACGCGTCACCATGCCGAAAAACAACGTCGCATGCACTCGCGAAATTAACAGCGTATCCAACCAGCCGCGAAAATGTGAAATCGCTTCTTTGGAATAGATCACCGGCGTCGGCACATTGATAATCTCGACGCCGCCCCAGTAAAGCCGGACGGCGATTTCGATATCGAAGTTCATGCGCTTGCCGAGCTTTCGCCGCCGGTCGAGCTCAAGGGTCGGCGTCAACGGATACACCCGAAAGCCGCACATGGAATCTTCGATCTGCCGCGACAAAGTGTTGATCGAAACCCAGACGTGAGTCAGATAACGGGCCCACCGTCGCAGCGTTGGGGAGCTCTGATCGTATTCGGGCAGCCGAGGATTAGCGCCTGCGGATGGGCCGCGGCCAGTTCGAGAAAGCGCGGAATATCCGCAACCCGGTGTTGGCCGTCCGCATCGATCTGCAGCGCATGGGTGTAGCCAATTTGCGCGGCGTGGCGAACTCCAGTGAGCACGGCGCTACCTTTACCGCGATTGATTGGGTGGCGTAGCAGAGTGACTTGCTTCCGTTTGCCGGCAACGAGCGCATCGATGACGCCGGCACAGTCGCGCTCGCTGCCATCATCGACAAGAATGCAGTGCAGTTGGTGCGCGAGCACGCCTTGAACGATCGCGCCGATCGCCCCCTCGTGGTTGTAAACCGGGACCACGACGCAGGCCTTAAACATGCGTTGCTCCAAACAGCACTCTGCCGCTCGCGTGCGTGCCGAGATCCGATATGATTTTAAAAGCTAAGGACGATTTTTCGGGTCGATGATCAAGCTCGATAATAAATGGCGTCTCCGGCGGAATCACGCGGTGGAATTTTAGTCCCTGAACGGCGCGGAAAACCGGCGGCAAGTCAAAACACTCGCGCCCATAGCTCATCACCAATCGAGCTGGACCACGCCCGGTAGGATCGGCCGGTTGG
>DASXSW010000634.1:0-8286 GCA_036505755.1 Binatia bacterium
CGATGATTTTATCCCAACATAATTAAAATAGCTATCACTTCCTAAACCAAGGAACAGGGTCCAATGAACGACCATCTTTGCGCAGTTCAAAATATAGCTTTGACCCTGCCAGGGCAGCACCGTCACCGACCCTGCCTAGGATTTCTCCACGCCTTATTTCTTCGCCACTTTTCTTAAATATTTCAGAAAGATACCCGTAAATTGTAAAGTATCGCTCACCGTGGTCTATAATCACCAGTCGACCGTAGCCGGAAAATCGATCCGCATAAACGATTCGGCCGTTTCCGACCGCCTTAATTTCTTCACCCATCGGCGCGTCGATGTCAATGCCATTGCGAATAATTTCGGCGGCGAATTCCGGATGCTTGAACTTGCCAAACGGGGCGATCACTGCTCCTTTTACCGGCCACTCCAATCGGCCACGTATCGCCTCGAGTCCCAATCCGCCCAAAGGAGCCGCAGGCGTCTCTCTTGGCTTGACCACAGCACGCCGTGAAATCTCCTCGAGCATTTTTTCCAGCCGTTGTGCCGCCGCTTCCATCTCCTTTAGAGCACGCGACCGAGTTTCCTTGTCGCGGCGCAAGCTCACCAAGAGAAGCCTCTTTTTTTCTGCTTCGCGACGGATCGCTTCCTTGACGACGCCGAGGGCCTGTTTTTGGTCATCCAATTCTGCCTTTTTATGAGCCAACTCCCGGCGCAAAACTTCTTCGCGGCGCTTCTCCTCATCGAGCTTCGTCAGCAGCTCTCGATCAAATGCCATCGCAGCTTCAAGATAACGACGGCGTTGCAGAAAGTTTCCTAAGGAGACATTGCCATTAAGAACCACTAGCGGGCTGCCGCTCTTTTGCCAGCGATAAAGCGCCGCCGCGCGCATTTGGAAAATTTCCAGCCGGGAAGCGATGGAGTTATTGAGCCGTTCCGCTTCGTCTTGTTTTATTGCCAATTCGCTCGCAATGGATGACAACCTGACGTTGGCAAGTTTCAGTTCCTTGGTCCTTTTGTCGAGCTCGCTCTCGATTTGGCTCAAAGACTGCAGCACCGAACCTTCTTTTGTTTGAAGCTGCGATAGGCCTTTTTTCTCATCGGCGATCTTCTTTTTGATTCCCTCGAGATCGCGGTCGACCGCCGCCGCGCCCATAAGCGAGAGCGCCGCCAAAAAAATTGTCCAGGGTAAAGCTAACGCTCGCCGCGCGAAGAATTCCACGTCTTCAGAAACCTCCGGAGCGAAACCACGCTGGCCGTTGCGCCCAACAGCCAGCCAATGACCAGCAGCAGCACGATATTTTGCGAATCCAAAAACTGGAATTGGCCGAGCGGCGCCAAGAAACCAGCCAACGACGTCGTCTCATTTTTCAACGACAGATAGCCTAGCCAAAGCAAGGTTAAGGCAATCGTTCCGCCCACCATGCCCTGAATCATTCCTTCGAGCACAAAGGGCGCTTGGATCAATTCCTCCGAGGCACCCACGAGCTGCATGATCTCGACTTCGGCCTGGCGCGCAAGCATCGCGAGTTTGACGGTGCTGCCGACGATGAAGAAAGTTGCTAGAAACAGTACGCCGCCAAAAATCCACTTGGCCCATTCGACAGCTAGCACAATTAGCTCCAAGCGTTCAACCCATTCTTGCGGGTAGTCGACGATAATAATCGCCTTTTCCTGTTTTAGCCGTTGAGCAAGTTGCTCTATGACGGTGCCATCGTGCCGGGCCGGTTTGAGGGAAATTTCGAGCGATGCTGGTAATACGTCGCGCGGCAATCCTTCCAGCAAGCCGGACTGCGCGCCCAACGCGCTCTGAAAATCACGCCATGCCTGCTCTTGGCTAATATGCCGAACACGGTCGACCTCAGGCAGGGTTTCGACGCGCTTAAGGAGAGCCTGTAGAGCAGCCGGTTCGAGATTCTTAGCCAAATAAGCTGTGAGCTGAATTTGTTCGCCCCAGTCCTTGAGCAGATGTGTCAAATTGATTTCGACAAGCATAAAAGCGCCAAACACGAAAAGTGTCATGGCAACGGTACCGGAAGTGAGCACGTGCGTCCAAAATAGTTGCCACAGATTGTGACGCACCCGGCGGAGCACAAAACCGGCCAGCGCTGTCCTCACTTGCCGTTCTCCTGCCAAGACCTTAGCTTCAAGTCGTCCGCCAGCGTGCCGCGTTCCAACAAGATGACTCGCGTGCCGTAACGATTGATCAAGTTAAGATCGTGGGTAGCGACGATAATCGTGGCGCCCGTATCGCGAATTTTGAATAACAATCGCATGGTCTCTTCCGCGACCTCGGCATCGAGGTTGCCCGTGGGCTCGTCGGCTAACACGAGCATCGGCTCGTTAACCAGAGCTCGGGCGATGGCGACCCGTTGTTGTTCACCGCCGGACAGACTCAAGGGTTTGCTGTCGTAGCGCTCCTTTAAACCAAGTTCTCGCAGTAGCTGGTAAGCTTTAGCCCGGCTCACTTTTTTTGCAATTCCGATGACCTCGGCGGCTAGCGCCACGTTGTCCAATACAGTCAAATCCGGCAGAAGTTTGAACTCTTGGAAGATCAAGCCGATCTTACGTCTGAGCTGGGCCACCTGACGGTTGGGCAAATGGGTCACATTCTTGCCGTCGATTAAGATCTGCCCCTCGCTGGGTTCCTCTTGACGAAACAAAAGCTTGAGCAAAGTTGATTTGCCAGCCCCGCTCGGACCTCCAAGAAAGACAAACTCGCCCCTTTTAACTTCTAAGTTAATGTCTGTGAGCGCCCGATAGTTTGGCAGATAGGTTTTCGAAACGTGAAAAAGCTGGATCATGAAAACTGGGCAAATCCGCAGCTAGAACCCGATCTTTTGTGGGAAATTAGATTGACATGCACGGCAGCGGTTGTTAAAGTCGCCAAAACCCCGAATTTGCTCATTTATCTATAAAAGATGCAGTGGCGACTTACAAGCACTCGGGAGGGACGGGACCGATGCCAGAGCGCATGAAGAAATTCCACATTGTTTTGATCAAACCTTCTAAGTACGATGACGACGGCTACGTGATTCGTTTTTGGAAGGGCGTGCTGCCAAGCAACACGCTCAACGTGCTTCACGGCCTTACCGAAGACGTGAAGACGCGGCGGGTCTTCGACAACTTGCCCATCGAGGTGACCACTTTTGATGAAACCGCCGAGATGGTGCCGCTGAAAAAGATTATTCGCTGGAGCAAGGCGCCCGGCACCAAGCTGCTCGTCTGTTTGGTCGGCGTCCAAACCAATCAATTTCCTCGCGCCCTAGACATGGCAAGAATCTTCAAAGCCGCAGGCATTACGGTGATCATCGGCGGCTTTCATACGAGCGGGACCATCAACATGCTGAGCGAGCAGGAGCCCGATATTCAGGAACTGTTCCGCGAAGGGATCTGCGTTGTCTCCGGCGAAGTTGAAGGGAAATGGGATGGCATTCTTTCGGACTTTCTCCACGGGCAACTGAAACCGCTCTATAGCTACGCTCAGGATCTGCAAAATCTCGTCGATATCGAAGACGCGCCCCTGCCGAAGACGAGCGCAAAAACCATGCGCCACTTCGCCTATTCGAGCTTCGCCACCGCCGATACGTCCCGCGGCTGTCCCTTCGCCTGCACCTTCTGCACCATTATCAATGTGCAGGGACGAAAGATGCGCGAGCGCAGCCCCGAGAGCATCGCCGCCATGATGCGCCGGAACTATCGCGATCACGGGCTGTCCTTCTACTTTTTCACCGACGACAATTTCGCCCGCAAAAAACTGTGGCGCGAAACTTTCGAGGCGATCATCAAACTGCGCGAGGAAGGTCTCGACGTATCGTTCATGATGCAGGTGGACTTAGCCAAGAAACCGAAGGACTTCGTGACGCTGGCGGCCAAGGCCGGGTGCACGCAGGTATTCATCGGCATGGAGAGCGTAAACCCACAAAATTTGGAAGCCGAAGGCAAGAAACAGAATAAGGTCGAGGAGTACCGCAGCATCATCAAGGAATGGCATGACGCCGGCGTTCTGGTGCATACTGGCTACATCATCGGCTTACCTTGGGACTCGAAAGAACAGGTGGCCGAGGACATTCGCTTCCTCAAGGACGAAGTCAGCCCCGATCAAGCATCCTTCTTCATGCTGACGCCGCTGCCCGGCTCGCACGACCACCGCGAGATGAAAAAACGCGGCGAGTGGATGGATCCCGACTTCAACAAGCGCGATTCGTTCCACGCTACTATCGAGCACCCGCGCATGACCGCGGAGGAATGGACCGAGGCCTATGAGAGCGCCTGGAAAACATTCTATAGCAAGGAAAACATGATCAGGAACCTGTCCCGTTGGGCGGACAAACCCAAGAACTATTGGAACCTGATGTCGATCTTCTTCTGGTACAAGAACGCCGCGCTCATCGAGAAAGAGCACCCGATGATTGCGGGTTTTTTCCGGCTCAAGGACCGTAAAACCCGTCGCCCGGGTCATGCGATCGATTCGCTTCCCATGCATCTATGGAAGCGGGCTAAACAAATCACCCTGCTGCTGGTCACCTGGGCAAAGTTCCTCAAGGAAATGGAAGAAGTCTGGCTGCAAACCCGCAAGAGGAGCGAAACCGAAGAGCGTTGGTTGGAGCAAATTCAAAAGCTGCAAGCCGATATCTGGCAGGCTTTGCGGATCGGCGAGATTCAAGAAATCTACAACAACGCCAAAGAAACCTTACCGGAACGCGCCAGAGCTTTACTCGAACCTTTGGAAGATCTTCCGTCGCGGGTTCTGTTCAATCGCGGCGATCTCAACCGGTTCTTGAAGCAATGGGACAACTTGCGGGATCGGATCCAAGAACTGCGGCTCGGCCAGACCGAGGCCGCGCGGGGCTGGCTGGATGAGATACACAACATTCAGGCGAGCATACGGGTGGGCAATCGCATCCAGGAGTGGCAGGACGCGTATTCACACCTGCGCGGTTACCTGCCGTCGCTGCCGTCGCAGGCGCGCTTAAAAAGCTTAATCAAGTTCGACGCCATCAATCACCGCGTCTTTTACTCTCGCCAAGAGCTGCAACGCTTCTGGTCACAGACGTTGAGCAACCTGCGCGAGATGAGACTATGGCAAATTCAGCCTTGGAAACTGACCAAAGCAATGTTGAAAGATTTTTCGTTGACCACAGCCTTCGCAGCTAATTTCCGGGAATTTTCCAAGCAGTAAATCTCAATACCTACGTGTGCGCGGCGCCATTCGTGTCAGTGAATGCGCGTCCCTTCTTTTGCCAGACGCACGAGTTGCTCGCGCACGAGCATGGCGTCTTCAGCGTCAGGCCGAAGGCGAAGATAGGTCTCAAAGTCTTCCCGGGCCTGCGCGTAGCACTCAAGTCTTAGATAGACCACTCCGCGGTCACGAGCATCTTCTGCTGAAGCCGGATCGAGTATCAAGAGACGGTCCAGCACGGACAAGCTTTTTACTAAGTCATTCCCGTTGATGTAGATCGCTTTGAGGTTGGCAAGCATCCGCTTGAGGATATCCTTCTTTGTCGAGGACGCGAGGAAGTCGCTGTGAAACATTACTTTTCTGCCGTGCAGCTTGAAAAGCATCGTGTCGATGTCCTCGCGTGACTTGACTTCCCCGCCATTGAACGGGTCGATGACGATTTCTTCGCCGTCACCGACACATTTGACCAGGAAATGGCCCGGGAAGCCGACGCCGTCGAGCATCAGCCCGGCGCGCCGGCCGACTTCCATGTAGAGAACTGAAAGAGTGATGGGAATTCCAGTTTTCCGCTCGATGACTTCGTTCAGGAAGCTATTCTTAGGATCGAAATAATCGTCGCGATTGCCGTGAAAGGCATGTTGCTTGAACAAGACATAGTTTAGCGCAGCCATGGAGCGGTAAATATCGGCATCGGAATCCAAATGGCTGGTCACCTCCACCGCGAGCCGATCGATGCGCGCGAGGTAATCTAAGACATCGAGATTCGGATAATCAGTGAGCGCGATCGTCAGGGCCGCGCGACCGAGATCGATCTTTTCTTCCGCTTGGTCGACGGCCTGACGAAAATCGCGATATGGATCCGTAGACAACTTTTCCTGGACCTAACGAGGTTCAGCGATCACATCGACGAGATAAGGCAACTGTTTCTCTTTGACGTATTTGAGTCCCCGCTCAATCGCCGGCCTGAGGTCGGCCGGGTTGCGTACTGCCCCTTCCCCGCTGACACCAAACGACCGCGCCATCGTCGCGAAGTCGATGGCTGGGTCGTCTACGTGCGTGCCGATACCGGCATTCTCCACCGGCCGATTGCGGAACTTGGCGACTTCGATCCCGTGTTCCTCGGAGTTGTAGTACGATTGGTTGTTGTGCATGACCATGAGCAAGGGAATACGGTGTTTGGCCGCGGTCCAGAGCGCGCTGGAGGTCATCAGCATGTCGCCGTCCGACTGGATGGCCACCGGGAGCTGGCCGGAACCTTTGAGCGCCAAGGCGGCGCCGATGGCCGCGCCAGGTCCATAACCCAGACCTGCGCCGCCACTGCCGCCGAGATATTGATTAGGTTTCGTGAAGTCCCAGAGCCGGCGCGCCCACCCATTGGAGTTGCCGTTCACCAGCACCCAGTCTTCCCGCTTGATGGCCTCGCCCAATTCCAGGGCCAACCATGCCGTAGAAATGTCTTTTTGCGATCCCTTGGCTTGCGCATCGGCGCGCCATTTGGCGCGGCGGTTCTGGTGTTTTTCCGCCAGCTCTTTTTGTCGCGCGTCGCATGCCGCTTTTTTCTTCGCATCATTGCCTAGGAGTTCGCGACAAAGTCGGGTCAGTTCCGGCACAGCGACCGCCGTATCTGCGGTCATGGGCACGTCCACCGCTTGGAGCGCTTGATAGTCGTTGGCCCAAGAATGCACCAGCATATCGTTCATCGAGATAGTGATGATCTTCACGGCCGGGGAGCTGATGTACTCGCAGTTACGCGTTTGTTTGCTCACCGTGGTCAACGAGCCGAAGAGGTCAGCCACATCGAGAGCCAAAATGACATCGGCTTTCTGAAGTAATTCCCTTGCGCCATCGGTGACATCCAAGGAATGAACACTCGGGAAATTAAATCGCGCTCCCTTATCGACTACGGGAATCGCCAGTGACTCGGCCAACTCAATCAGCGCAGGTACGTTCTTGGGATTGCGGCCGAGGGTGTCCGCAATAATCAATGGCGCTTGCGCACTCACCAGCAATTGAGCTGCTCGCTTGAGCGCATCCGGATTGGCCTGAGTCGGCGCCGGCGCGGCGTAACGGCTGACGTCCGGCACTTCCACGGTGCTCGCGAGGGCGTCTTCCTGAATATCCGCATCGTAATTGATATAGATCGGTGCCTTTGGATCCGTCGTCGCAATTCGGTAGCCACGAATGAAGGAGTCCGGCACGTCTGCCAATGAATACGGCTGATCGTCCCATTTGACGTAATCGCGCACCTGGTTGCCCTGGACGAGCGCAGTATGAATCCAGTCGATGCGCGGCCGGCGTCGCTTGGAGTTCATCGGCCCGGTGCCACCGAGCACCATGATCGGCACGCGGTCGATGTAAGCGTTGAAGATCGCCATGCTGGCATGCTGCAAACCGACCATGTTGTGGGCGATGGCGATCATCGGTTTGTTTTTCGCCTTGGCGTATCCGTGCGCTACGGCGACAGAGATTTCTTCGTGATGGCAGAAAATCACTTCCGGCATGTAATTGCCGCCGTAGTTGACGATGGAATCGTGAATGCCGCGGAAAGTCGCGCCCGGATTAAAGGCTGCATACTCGATATCGAATGCTTTCATCAAATCGACGACGACGTCGGAGCCGTATTGCGCTTGTTTTTTCTCTATTTTGCTTTGCGGTTTCGCCACTGTTCCGTCCTCCCCCAGAAATAGTGTTCCGACTCAATATCAGGAATTCTCCGCGTTGACTAGAGCTTCGGGCGACGACACCGCGCCCGTTGACGCCGATCGCAAGAGGCCCTTTTTATAAAATAATTCCTAAGTTTCGATCAGGTCCCCGGTTCGCGCGCCGTTATCTGATGCCTGATCTACGTTTAAAGTCGCGATGGCTTCGAGCACTTTTTGCACCGCCGGGGCCATGTACGACTTCATATTGTGGTGATTGAAGGTTCTTTTGAGCTCGTCCATTTCTTCTGCTCTTCTGCCGGCGTGGATACGCAAGCCGACAATGCTGGATGACACCTTGTCGAGTAAACCGGGGAAACTATTCTCGTACTGGGCGCGAATCTCGTTGAGTAAACCGAACTGCCGCGCGCCCATCAAGAGCTCGCAAAACAATCCTTGCAGCCCTTTGGTCAATCCTGCGTA
>DASXSW010000635.1:0-8271 GCA_036505755.1 Binatia bacterium
CGTGCGCCTTCGCTTGCCTGAAACAACTCAAAATCGATCTCACTTCGAAACGCGTTGATCCGCGCAACTTTCACTCGCACATTATCACCCAAGCGGAATTTTCGGCCGCGGCGGCGGCCTTTGATGACGTATTCTTTCTCGTAGTAGTCGTAATCGTCGTCTGTTAATGACGACAGTTTCACTAAACCTTCGATGAAGTAGGCGTCGAGCTCTACGAAGAAGCCGAAGTTGGCGAGGCTGGTAATGAAGCCCGTGAACTCTTCGCCGATTTTGTTCATCATAAACTGGGCTTTTTTGAGATCGACCATCTCGCGCTCGGCGTCCATCGCGTGGCGCTCGCGCTTGGAGGTGTGTTTGCCGGCCTCTTGAAGATAGCGGAGCAAGTCTTCGCGTTCGTTGGGCTTGGGCTTTTTTCCTTTCAGGGCTTCGTCCAACATGCGATGCACGATGAGGTCCGGGTAGCGGCGGATCGGCGAGGTGAAATGGGTGTAACATACCGATGCTAGGCCGAAGTGGCCGATGTTGTCCGGTTGATAGACGGCTTGCTTCATCGAGCGTAGCAGCACGCGATTGAGTAGACGTTCCTCGGGCTTGCCGCGGGCAGCCGCCAAGAGTCTTTGAATTTCCAAGGGCGCAATGTTTTCTTTTTTAAGGGGCAAGCGGTAGCCGAGCGAGAGCAGAAACGGTGCTAGCGCTTCCAACGCTTCTTCGTCGGGACCTTCGTGGACGCGGTAAAGAAGCGGTAAGTCTCTTTCTGTCAAGTGGCGCGCCACCGCTTCGTTGGCGGCAATCATGAACTCTTCGATGATCCGATGGGCAATATTGCGCTCGGCGCGCACGATATTTTCCGGCTGCCCCTGCAGATCGAGAATAATTTCAGCTTCGGGTAAGTCGAAATCCAAGTTGCCGCGTGCTTTGCGTCGCTCGTAAATCAACATCGCGAGCTCTTCCATGAGACGGAACTGATCGACAAGAGTGCCGTAGTACGCCAAAACTTCGACGTCGCGATCGACTAAGATGCGCCGCACGTTGGTATAGGTCATCCGTTGATGACTGGAAATCACGGAGTTGAAAAACCGGCTGCCAACGACTTCTCCTTTTGTGTTGAATTCAATGGCAACGGTTTTGGTCAAGCGATCTTCGTTGGGATTCAAGCTGCAGATGCCGTTAGAAAGCGCTTCGGGCAGCATCGGAATCGCGCGGTCAGGAAAATAAACACTCGTGCTCCGAGCATAGGCTTCCTGATCCAAGGCACTGTCGGCTCGAACGTAGTGAGCGACATCGGCGATGGAAACTAAAAGCTCATAGCGATCATCTGTCTTCCGAACGTGGACGGCGTCGTCAAAGTCGCGGGCGTTCTCGCCGTCGATCGTAACGATGGGCAATCCCCGCAAATCGGTGCGCGCGGCTAATTCTTCGGGAGGCATCGAGTAAGCAATCTGGTTCGTCTCGCGATGCACTTCCTCTGGAAAATGGGTTGATAGCCCGTAGCGAAACACAATGGATTGTGCTTGGACTTCCGGATCATCGGGGTCGCCCATGACTTTAACGACCTGAGCTTGCGGCGGTGACATGGCCGTTCCGTAACGGGATATCTCGGCGGCTACGACTTTGCCCTTTTCCGGCTTCACCGCGGCCGGCGTGAGTGGAATGGCGCCGATTCTCGCATCCATCGGGACGAGAAAACCTTTGCCGTCGAATTCATCGTAGGTGCCGAGCAGGCGCTTCTGCGCGCGCTCCAAAACTTGCACGACGTGCGCTTCAGTGCCGCCTCGTGCCTTGCTATCAACCCGCACCATCACCCGATCGCCGTGCATGACGCGGCGCATCTCGCGGCGATTCAAGTAGAGGTCCTCGATGTCTTTGTCTTCCGGGATCAAGAACCCATAGCCGTCCGGGTGAGCATGGACTTTTCCCTGGATCAGATTTTGCCGATCAGGGGGCGCATAGTGATTCTTCTTCAGGCGCACCAAACGGCCATCGCGGCATAATTCTCGAAGCGCATCGACGATCACCTGAAGTTCATCGCGGCCAAAGCCCCCGCGCCGCAGGATCTCAGCGGGTGTTAGCCGGTTCTTTGGCTTCTTGGCAAAAAGTTCGAGAATCTTTAGTTGGGCTTGTGCTTCAGAAGCTGAATCAAGGTCGGATTGGCGAGCCATAGATGCATCTGAGCATCTAATGGAATTCTGCGGTTTTCAATCGCCGGAAAGACAAAGACGCGGACTTGGAGACTTCGATCGAGGCCGCGGAATTACCGATCCGTGTGCTCAGCGGAAGATTCGCGGGCAAGTTCTGCCATGAACCAGTCGTCGTTCATGTCGGCCGGCCGTGGAATTTCCCGCAACGGGACAACGTCTTTGATTGAGTCTAAAATTTTATGTGCGGTGGTAAAAAAATCGTTCATGGCAAGGAGCACGATGACGGCTTTCTTGCGATCCACCGTGCGGATGATGCCGACTTCTTCATAGGATTCGAAGATAAATTTTACATAGGCAATATGCTCGGGAGGAATTTCCAGATAGATGTCGTGCAATCGCATTCGTCGCATCGCTAACGATGGAGAAATCGCTGCAGCGCATCGGGCAACCACTTCTTTGGGTCTTTAGATTCTTGATTTGATTTGCCGCCGCCGTCCGCGTCCTCGCCGCGCGTCGCGGATCCGGTTCGCAGCAACTGCGCCAACGCGCGATTTTCGAGCCGAATTTTCACGTTGGGAATTTTGCCCTCTACAATGAACGCAATTCCAAGTCTGCCACGCCGGTCGAGCAGATAGCGGATGATACGGTAATCGCGTTGAACTTCCTGAGTCAATCGCGGTGACAGCACGATTAAACCGTTCCATTTTGTGGATCGGTCGAACCCGAGCCAGCCGGCACCCGTGATCGTATAATCGGGAGTCGTGATGATGAGGTTATCAGTGTGAATGCGTCTCAGATCGATCGCGAAATTCGCCTTCAATGACTCGACAGGCGTATCGGGTCGTTTGACCAAGCCGGCAAAACCTGGAGGCAGGCGGGACGTTGACGCCGTGGAAACACTGCTACCACTACCCCTGAGCAGCAAATGGCTGACTAAGTTGAAATCTCGGATTACACCCCGGCGAATTGACGCCTCGCCGGAACCTTTAAGCATGCTCATCATGCCGGCGCCATTGGTAGCGGCGGCGTCGAACTGGGCCGAGCCGTCGAGTTGCCCTTCGATGCGATCTTTCACTTGCGGGATCCATTGCGCGATCAGCCCGCGCAAATCGAGGGCGTCGACTTGTGAGGACATTTGGAGCCGGCGAGAACTTTCGCCGGCGGAAGCCCAATTACCGTCGGAGCGGAAGGTTCCGTTAAGCGTTTGCAAGGCGAGATTCTTAAACGTCAGGCCCGCTCCCGATAGAGCCACGTCGCAGCGGAGATTGCCAAATCCAAACTGTTGCAAGCTGCCTTCCGGAGAAGTGACTGATCCGGTCAGCACCAGCTGTCCGTTGTCCCATTGAATCTCGCCATTGGCGTTGACGTCTCTGAGCCGGACCGACGGGCCGGCGTCTAGAGAAGGCAGATCGGTGAGAATGAACTCGTCGGAGCGCAGTTTATAAATCACACTGGGCACCAGTAGGTTCGCAATGGCGCCATCGAGGAAAATCATCGAAGACCCCAGACGAAATGTGACGTTATTGAGGCGCGCTTGCTTGCCGTCCAGGAGAACCCGGCCGTGTAACTTTTCTATTCTGTGGCCGTTGCCTAGATTTTCGACTCCACTATTGGTGAGTTTCAGTTGGCCTCGTACGCTCCAGTTCTCGTCAGCGGGAGTCAAGCCTTTGTTGAAATCAATATCCCAATCAGCCTTGCCGCCCACGCCATAAAAATCCAGCGGAGTAAAAATTTGGCCCCAGGCGGGCACCGGGCTTTGTTTGCCTCGCACCTTGAGTTGCAGCCGGGGCGCCGGTTCATACTCGATACTGCCGGCAAAATCCATTTTGGCAGCCCCAATTACGAACTCGGATTCATGAAACAGCAACCTTTGCTTTTGACGGGAAATTCTCATTCTGACTTCTGCGGGAACATTGGCCGGCTTATTTAGCCACCCTTTGTAGCGCAATTCTGCTTTGTCGGCGCGCACCAGCGCTCCGATGCGGAGACTCTCCCAAGTTCCTTCAAAACGACTATAGATGCCGAGGGTGCCGGCAGCGACCAGCAGCGGGGAAAGGTTCTGTTCGAAGACACGCAACTTGCGGAGTTGCGTGAGCGCAAGGGGGGCGACGACCACCTTGCCTTGGATCTGCGCGTCCTCCCACGTGCGGCGCTCGGAAAACTCAACACTGCCGTTGATGACGGCATTGTAGTCCGAGGAACCAAATAACGGAACTTTCAACGTAATGTCGCCGATGAGTGGGCGTTCCGGCGTGCCGCCGAGCTTCGCTTGGAATGACATGGGGCCAGTCACATCGAGTTCGCGCGGAATCTTGTCTCTCAATCCGGCGATGGCGCGCGCGACAACCGGTACATGAAGGGAGTCGAGTCGAACGCTGAGATCGATGCCCCGGCGGAACCAGGAATGCTCTCCCGAAGCGGGTTTGAGCTGGCCGTCGATCCTTACGTCCTGGCTAATTCCTTCGCTTAACGATGCGACAATGGTGATTTTCGTTGCTTGCGCCGATTCCAATTCTCTCATGGTCATCGAGATATTCTTAATCCGAAGCTCGGCGGGTTCTTTGATCGACCGATCCACGTATTCGACGCGGCCCTCTCTGATGCGCACTTCGCCGATCGCAAACGCCACCGGGCTGTGCTTTCGCTCAGGTGCGGGCGGCCGTACTCTGGGAAATTTCTGCAACTCGTTCTTGCGGTCTAAGAACGCCGTCAGGTTCAACAGTCCTGCTTCATTGGTAATGATCTGGAACTCCGGCTCATTGAACGTGAGCGAATCGATTACAAACCGACCGAAAAACAGATTCCACACGCTGACTCCCAAAATGAGCTCTTTTGCCCGGACCACCGGTGTCGCCGCAAAGCGAGGATCATCAGCGATGCGAAACTCTTTGGCGACGAAGCCGGGCCGGCCGAGCAAGTTGACTTCGAGAGCGTCGAAACTGACGTCTTGGCCGAGGACTTTTTGCAACTCTTGCTGGACTTGTTCGCGATGTCTGCCGGCCAGAATGTTGAATGATTGAACCAGAACGATGATTAAGGCTACCAGCGCCAGGAGAGTTAGTGGCAAAAATTTTCTAGGGCTTTTCATCGCACCGGCGATGGTAGGCCAGATAGAGAATGGCTCGGTGAGACTCGGATGGTGGATTCCCCCCAACGTGGTCTTGGGGGTCTCTCCTTCGGGTGGAATTTTCATGATCGAGGCTTTTGACGATAGTACCAGAACATTCCGACGTGGGCCAACGTCAACAGGCGACCGCGGCACGCAGGTATTCTACGCTAGATGCTAACCAGAACAACTATTGCGATGGAGATTCCCGCCGCTCAAGCTATGCGCTCAACGATCGTGGCGATGCCTTGGCCGACGCCGATGCACATGGTCGCGAGCCCGTAACGGCTGCCGCGCTTTTTCATCTCATGGACCAAGGTCGCCATCATGCGCGCGCCGCTGCAGCCGAGCGGATGGCCGAGGGCGATGGCGCCGCCGTTGACGTTGAGCCTGTCGAGGTCGATGCCGAGTTCGCGAGCACAGGCGAGCACTTGCGATGCGAACGCCTCGTTTAGCTCGACCAGATCGATTTGCCCGATACTGAGCCCGGCGCGCTTGAGCGCTTTCTCTGTGGCCGGGATCGGCCCGATGCCAAAGTAATTGGGATGGACTCCGGCGGTGGCGGACGCGACAATGCGGGCCATCGGCTTGAGTTTTAACTGCTCGGCTTTTTGCGGCGTCGTGACCAGCAATGCCGCCGCGCCGTCCGACAGCGGCGAGGAATTTCCCGCCGTCACGGTGCCACCCTTTTTAAAGGAGGGCTGGAGCCCAGCGAGGATTTCCAACGAAGTATCCGCGCGCGGTCCTTCGTCCTTGTCGTGAACGACCGGCGCGCCTTTGCGCTGGGGAATTTCCACTGGAATAATTTCGTCTTTCAGGCGGCCGGCTTTCTGAGCTGCGATCGCTTTCTGGTGACTTGCCAGGGCCAGCTTGTCCTGATCTTCGCGGCTGACGTGGTATTTCTCCGCCACGTTCTCCGCGGTCTCGCCGTTGTTGATCAGCGAGTAAAGCTCGGCCATCCGCTTGTTGGGAAAGCGCCAGCCGAGCGAGCTGTCGTACATCTGGACGTCGCCGCGTTGAAACGCGGTCGCCGGTTTGCCTAGCACCCAGGGTCCGCGCGTCATGCTCTCGACACCGCCGGCAACAAACAGATCGCCGTGATCGGTCTCGACGGCCCTGCCGGCTTGATTGATCGCTTCGAGTCCGGAGCCGCACAAGCGGTTCACTGTCGCTCCGGGAATGGTGTACGGTAGGCCCGCGAGCAAGGAAGCGTTGCGCGCCACGTTGCGCGAGTCTTCGCCGGCTTGGTTCGTGCAGCCGAAGTAAACGTCTTCGATTTCATCCTTGTTGATGGCGGTTTTTTCAACCATCTTGGCGATGATGTATGCGGCAAGATCATCGGTGCGAATATCTTTCAATATGCCGCTGTGGCGTCCCATCGGCGTGCGCACGGCTTCGACGATTACGGCTTCTCTCATGGCTTCACCTGACCTTCGTGATATGTGTAAAATCCTCTGCCGCTGATTTCACCGAGGAAACCCGCAACCACCAGCTTTTTCAAGTGCGGCGAGGCACGGTAGCGGTCGTCGCCGGTTTCGCGCTGCAAGCCTTCGAGCACGGCGAGCACTTCATCCAAACCGATCTGATCGGCCCAGCGCAGCGGCCCTTGCGGATAGTTGACGCCGAGCCGCATGGCGACATCGATCTCTTCCGTCGTGGCGACGCCTTCTTCCAGGCTGCGCGCCGCCTCATTAATAATCAAGCTCAAAATGCGCGGAAATGTAAGTCCCGCGCTGTCTTTGACTCGTACGGTTTGTTTGCCGAGGGACTTAAAGAGCTGTTCGGCCTGTGCAAGCGACGGTTCGGTCGTGCGCAAACCGCCGGCCAATTCGATCAGCTTTCGATCTTTCAGAGGAAAGAAAGACGCAAAGCCGACGATTCTTTCCGGCTTCTTCATCCATGACGCCATCAGCGTGGTGGAAAATCGTAAGCAAGAGCTGACGATGATCGAGGACGGCGGCAGGGAGGCGTCGAGACGTTGGAGCAAAGCTTTTTTCTTGTCTTCGGCACCGGTTTCCGTGTCGAGGACGAAGTTGGTCGTCGAAGCGACGGCCGTGGCATCATTCAACTGCGACGTTTCGAGGCCATTTCCGTGACCTAACGCCAGCAGTTCTTCTGCCAGGCGGTTTCTGCCGATGACCGCCAGGCTACTTTTTGTCATAGGGGTAAAACCCTCGCCCGGTTTTTCGTCCCAGGTTGCCGCCCATGACCATGCGCTGCTGGATTGGGCTCGGGCGAAAACGCGGGTCTTCGAAAAAAGAGCGGTAAAGCGACTCGGTCGCGGCGAAGTTCACGTCGTTGCCGATCAAGTCCATGAGCTCGAACGGGCCCATGCGAAAATTACCCGCCTCCTTCATGATCCGATCGATGGTCTCCACCGTGGCACCGCCGTCGCCGAGAATGCGCAGTCCCTCATTATAAAATGGCCGCGCGACGCGGTTGACGATAAACCCCGGTGTATCCTTGGCGCGCGCCGGGGTCTTGCCCATGGAGCGCATCAGCGCCGTGGCTTTTTCGATGGTCGCCGTACTGGTGCGATCGCCTTGGATCACTTCGACCAACGCCATCAACGGCGGCGGGTTGAAGAAATGCAAACCTAAAACTCGTTCCTGATGCTGTGCGCTGGCGCCGATCGCCGTAATGCTAAAGGAAGAAGTGTTGCTCGCGAGCAGCGTCTCCGGGTCGCAGATGGCGTCCAACTGTTTGAAGATATCGCGCTTTAGATCGAGCTTCTCCGGTGCCGCTTCGATGACTAGACTGGTTCTTTTGCAATCCTCGAGCTTGGTGGTGGTGCGGAAGCGATCGAGAATTTCCTGTTCCTGCTCGGCGGTGAGCTTGCCACGGTCGCGGCTGCCCCTGAGAAAATTCTGCACACGGCCTAAGCCGACGTCGATAAATTCCTGTTTGACGTCGTAAACAATCGTCTCGAAGCCGGCTTGAGCGGAGACCTGGGCAATACCCGCGCCCATGGTGCCGGCGCCGAGGACGGCGATTTTTTCCGTTTTGTTGGGCATATCTTTCTCGGTC
>DASXSW010000636.1:0-5420 GCA_036505755.1 Binatia bacterium
ACGATCGCGATTTTCGCGCCAAGCTTGTGCGCAGTTTTTGCCGCGTTAAGACCGGCTGTTCCGCCACCAATGACGATTAGATCGTAGTCCATGGAACCTCCCGAATGTAAGTCGAGTAGGGAAATTTCGCTTAAATTGAGCCGATGGCGCTAATGTACCACGCCTCTTAGATGGCTAAAGCTTCGAAAACGGTGCTGACCGTGAACTATTCGCCGTACTGTTGGATCAGCTTGGCGACCAGCGCGGTCCAGCCGGTCTGATGGCTGGCGCCGATGCCGGCGCCGTTGTCGCCGTGGAAGTATTCGTAAAACGGAATGAGGTCGCGCCAATGGGGATCGCTCTGGAACTTTTCCGTGCCGCCGAAGACAGGACGCCGGCCGTTTTCATCCTGCAGAAATATTCGCGTCAGGCGCTGGGAGATTTCACCGGCGATGTCCCAGAGGTTCAATGACTGGCCGGAGCCTCTCGGACACTCGACTTTGAAATTATCACCGAGGAAGAAATGGAATTTCTGCAATGATTCGATCAGTAGATAGTTCACCGGAAACCAGATCGGCCCGCGCCAGTTGGAATTGCCGCCGAAAAGGCCCGTGCTCGACTCCGCGGGTTCGTAGTCCACCCGATACTCCATGCTGTTGACCGGCAGCTTGTAGGGGTGATCGAGATGATAGCGCGAAATCGCGCGAATGCCATAAGGCGACAAAAACTCGCTTTCATCGAGCATGTATCCGAGCACGCGTTTGAGCCGATGGCGATTGACCAAAGAAAGAAAGCGGCGGGGACCTTCATCGGTGGATTGGATTTCGATATTCTCGCCCAATTTCGGCCGATTCTCGATAAACCATTGCATGCGGCGCTTGAACCCAGGCAAGCTGTCGACGATGGTCGGGTCGAGAGTTTCCACGGCAAAGAGCGGTATCAATCCGACCATGGAGCGTACTCTGAGAGGAAAACGGCGACCATCCGGCATGTGCAGAACGTCATAGTAAAAGCCGTCTTTGGCGTCCCACAGCTCGATATTCTCGCCAGCGAGATTATTCATCGCCTCGCAGATGTAAACGAAGTGCTCGAAGAATTTACTGGCGACGTCTTCATAGGCGGAATTTTCCCAGGCCAGCTCCAAGGCAATGGCCAACATGTTGAGGCAGTACATGCCCATCCAACTGGTGGCGTCGGACTGCTCGATGTGGCCGCCGGTGGGAAGCGGCGCGCTGCGGTCGAATACGCCGATATTGTCAAGACCGAGAAAACCGCCTTGGAATACGTTGCGACCCTCGGCGTCCTTGCGATTCACCCACCAAGTAAAATTGAGCAGCAGCTTTTGAAAAATTCGCTCGAGGAAATTTCGATCGCCTTCGCCGCGCCGTTTCTTCTCCACCTTGTAGACGCGCCAGGCGGCCCAAGCGTGCACCGGCGGATTGACGTCGCCGAAGGCCCATTCGTAGGCGGGAAGCTGGCCGTTCGGGTGCATGTACCACTCGCGGGTCATGAGCAAGAGTTGCTCCTTGGCAAAATCCGCATCGACGATGGCGAGCGCGACGCAGTGGAAAGCCAAATCCCAAGCGGCGTACCAGGGGTACTCCCATTTGTCGGGCATGGAAATAACATCGGCGTTGTAAAGGTGACGCCATTCATGATTGCGCCCGTTCAATCGTTCCTGAGGCGCGTCGGGGCCGGACGGATCGCCTTTGAGCCAGCGATTTATGTCGTAGTGATAAAACTGCTTACTCCACAAAAGGCCGCCGACGGCCTGGCGCATGATCTCCTTGCGCTCCGGCGCGGTCGATGTCAGGTTGAGTGTTTCGAAGAATTCGTCGGCTTCTTTTTTTCGTTCGGCGAGAATCTTGTCAAATTCGCCATCGACGGATTTGCCGCTTGCGGGAGCGGCATCGCTCAGACGTAACCGCACGGTCACGGCCTGTCCTGCGGCAACGGTCATGGCATAGTGCGCGGAAACCTTAGTGCCGGCTCCGTCGGCGTGCGCCGCGTTTTTGGTGCCGTGCACGATGTAATCGTTGATGCCGTCTTTTACGTAAGCCGCGCCATTCTCGATGCCAAACACGCGGCGATCGTTGGTTTCATTTTCGGTGAAAATAAACTCCGGCTTGCCTTCGCAATAAAGCCAACGATTGCCGTAATAGTAGTGATAAACTTTGAGCGCTGCGACTTCGCTTGCCTCTTCGGTCGCGACGCGCGGTTTGCGCGCGTCCAGGCCCCAAGACCAGGTGTTGCGAAACCAGAGAGTCGGGAGCAGATGCAGCTCGGCCGCTTCCGGCCCGCGATTGATCGCTTCGATCCGGATTAAAATATCTTCGGCCCCAGCTTTGGCATACTCGATGAATACGTCGAAATAGCGATCATCGTCAAAGATGCCCGTATCGATCAACTCGAATTCGAGATCGTGCTTGCCGCGGCGGCGGTTCTCTTCGACCAGGCGGGTGTAGGGAAATTCGCGCTGCGGATATTTGTAGAGAAATTTCATGTAGGAGTGGGTCGGCGTCGAATCGAGGTAGTAGTAATATTCCTTGACGTCCTCGCCGTGGTTGCCTTCGTTGCCGGTGAGCCCGAAGAGCCGCTCCTTGAGAATCGGATCCTTGCCATTCCAAAAAGCCAGCGCGAAGCAAATATATTGATGCCGGTCGCAGATACCGCCGAGTCCGTCTTCGCCCCACCGGTAAGCGCGGCTGCGCGCGTGGTCATGGGGTAAATATTCCCAGGCCGTGCCGTAAGGGCTGTAATCTTCGCGTACGGTGCCCCACTGGCGCTCGGACAGATAAGGTCCCCAGCGCTTCCAGTTAGCTTTGCGAGCGCGGTCTTCCTGAAGTCTAAGCTCTTCCTGCGTCACGTTCGTTCTCGGTCGGCTTTTGGTTCTTTTATCGACCATTATAGCACATCCTGAATTGTGATCTCGTCACGCTGTCTAGACTTTCGCGAAAATAATGGGCTCTTCGGGCAGCGGTTTGATATCCGCGGGCGTCGTGCATCGTCATTTAGATGTCGCGTCGCCGGGATTCGGTGCGAAAACTTTGGTTCCGAGTTTCTGCCTTTCCATCTCAGGCATACGCCGTGCCCAACGCTCCCGTCATATTCACTGAGGACTGAGGACAAATCGAGATTCTTCGCGAGTGCGAGACTGTGTGAAACCCCGAAAGAGCCCTTCGACGAAGCTCAGAGCCCGTCCTGAGTCTATCGAAGGAGCGAACGGGCTAGGTAATTGATTTCTGCATGGCTCAATTCCGTTCGTGGTGAGCATTGTCAAACCATGAACGGAGTTTGCACACAGCCTGGTGCTCAGGATGACACCTTAGAGATCACGCAGATTCAACCGAGGATCACCAAGTGAAGTCGAAGACACTGTGGGCTATGCCAAAACGATGCGATCGAGGCGTAAGAGCTCCGCCAGGGACCAGGCTTGAAAGGGACAGCCGCGCGGGGTGTGTGGCTGATCGGCATCGGCGATCTCCGAGACATGACCGAGCCCTGCATGATTCAAGTGTTCAATGATGGGCGCCAAAAAGCGCGAACGCGCTTCGGGTTTCGCACCGACACTGCCGCTCCGTACACGCACCCAGGCTTCAACGAATGCGCCGATCAGCCAGGGCCACACCGTGCCCTGATGATACGCGCCGTCGCGCTCCCGAACGCCGCCTTGATAGCGCGCGGTGTAGCCCGGTTCTTCCGGCGCGAGGGAGCGTAAGCCAAGAGGCGTCCAAAGGCGGCGCTCGACACCGTTGACGATCCGAGCTGCTTGTTCGCCGTTGATGACTTGAAGTGGTAACCCGCCGACAGCAAAGATTTGATTGGGCCTAAACGATGCATCGAGTTTTCCCGGCTGGTGATCAGAGTCGACGACGTCAAATAGGTATCCGTCTTGGGAATTCCAAAAACGGCGCCGAAAACTATCCAGGCCGCGTTCAAGCGGGTCTTTCCAATGGTCATTGAATTGGCTGCCGATCCAGAGTGCGTTGAGCCAGAGCGCTTCAACTTCGACGGGTTTGCCGATGCGCGGCGTGACCACCCAGTCACCGACTTTCGCATCCATCCAGGTGAGCTGCACTCCCGAAACGCCGGCGGCGAGCAAGCCATCCTGATCCATGCGAATGCCGTAACGCGTACCTTGCGAATAGCCAGTAAGGATGGCGTCGATAGCTTTGTGAAGCGATTTTTTCTGCCATTGAGAAAACATGCCAAAATTCCCCTGCGTCGCGGCGAGAAAATCGTGGATCGCGATGATGTACCAGAGCGACGCGTCTACCGAGTTGTACTCCGGCCGGTCGCCCTGGTCGGGAAAGAGATTGGGTAGCATGCCTTCGGAAACTACGTTGGACCACTCGAGCAAGATGTCGCGCGCGTCCTCGATTCGCCCGGTCGCCAAGCAGAGACCGCGCAACGAGATAAACGTGTCGCGGCCCCAGTCGGTGAACCAGGGATAACCTGCAACGATGGTTTTGCCCTTGCCGCGCTTAACGAGATAGCTGTCCGCGGCGCGATCCATAGGAGTCAGAAAGGCGGCCCGGCGTTTTTGTTCCTTGGCGCGAAAGTCCGCGATCAGTTTCTCCGCTGTTTGATGTTGTGCGATCTCGTCGTTGGCGAACCCGTCGGCTGCAAAGATCAGGACTCCCTCGCCCGCGGTTAGGTCGAAACGAAAGATGCCAGGCGCGGCAAGGTCTTCGGTGAAATCCAGTCCGCGCTGCCGCTCTTGTTCGTATACAAACTTACGGTACCAATCCGGTTGGTGCTGGTAGCTGCCGTTGTGCAGAGCGACGATCCCTGGGAGGCCGGGATAAGGGCGCCACACCAAACGTTTGTCGCTGATTTCCGGGTCAAACTGAAACGCGGGATTTTCATGGTGCAGCGAGTGGTAGTCGCGCCCCGAAAGAAATGGTCGCACGGCCAGCATAGCTTTCGCCGTTGCATTCAGCGCTCGCCAGACGAGGGCGACGATCGAAGCGCCGTGGACGGCGAAGATTTCCTGCTCAATCTTGGTTCCGTTTTCGAGCGCGAAAATCCATTTCGGCGAGGGCTCGTTCTTGAACTCGACGATGCGTTTCGCGCCGTCGGGATGCATGATGTCCTGTGCGTAGACTTGTGAAGACAGCGCATAGGTTCCACTCGCCGTCTCCACCGAAGCATCAAAGCCGTTGACGAGAACCAATCGACCAGAGGGCGGCTTCGTCGCCGTCAGGAGCAACCCGTGATAGCGGCGCGTGCGAATGCCCGAAACCGTACCCGATGCGAAGCCGCCTAGGCCATCGGCTTCCAGCCACTCGTCTTGCATCAATTCGGTAAGGCTCGGCGCCATGTCTTTTCCTTGGTTAACTCAGCTCGCTATTTTTCGATGAACTGCAAGCCGTGTCCATCCGGATCCCGCGCTAAAAAACCTTTGATGAAAGGGAAATTTTTATCAGCGATCGCGAGCA
>DASXSW010000637.1:0-4704 GCA_036505755.1 Binatia bacterium
ATACGTCCTTCGACGCCGCTTTTCTTGAGGCGGCTGCAGACTTGATAGAGCGCGCCGCCACCGCCTTCAGTTAGGGTAATGGCGGCGCGCTCGAGCTGTTCGTCCTGGCGACGAATTTCCTTAGAGCTGACATTCACCGAGCCGTGTAGAAGCCCGGCGAAGCTCTTGGAGTATTTGGCTCGCACCTTGGCAAGCTTTCGGTCTTCGGGTAACCAAGTGAGATCGCGAGGAGTGATGTCCCCGCCGCTGATCTCTTGGAGCAGATCCATGACGAGGCGGGCATGTTTGGTTTCGTCGGCCAGCTTTTCGGTGAGCTCCACGTAGTCGCGACGATGGATGCCGCGGTCGATGCTGGGATAAAGCGCATTCAGAGCGACGAGGATCGGCCGGATCGCCGAGTACTCTTTGAATCCTTGAGCTTTGAGCCAGCGCAAGTGCTCCTTTTTGGTTCTGGGCGCTTTAAAGAAAGCGCGGACCACTTTCGCCTCAGCATCGCAATACGCTGAGGCGAGTCTGGTTATTTGTCGAACGAAATGGTTCATGAGATGAATATGAATTTAAGCTTGCGCCGGCAATACGAAAGATCCTTCACCGGGTCAGATTGTGTGAAAACTCATCCGGAGCCCTTTGACAAAGCTCAGGGCAAACGGTCAAGTAATTCATTTTTGTGTACCTCCAGCCGTTCGTGGTGAGCTAGCCTGTCCTGAGCGAAGTCGAAGGAAACCATGAACGGTGTTTCCACACAGTCCGGCGTTCAGGTTGGCGGCACGGGGACGACGGCGCTGCATTTCTTGCAGGTCCGCAGTTTTTCATCACTGGAGAACTTCTGGTAGACCTGTCCCACCGGATCGGCGCGGTAATCACCGACCTCGACGGAGGTTTCGTAAACTTTCTCGCCGCACTCATTGCAGAACCATCGGAAATGATCCATCTCTCCGGCCCTGCGCTTACGTTCAAAGACGATGAACCAAGAATTTTCCTCGAGTCGCGGCGAGTGCGGCACGCCGGCGGGACAAAGGAGGATTTGGCCGGCTTTTATGTCTGCCGTTTGTTCTTTGCCGTCGGGCGTTCGATAGACCAGGTGCTGCACCCCGCTCAGTTGCAGCGTCACTTCGTCCGCTGGGTCGATGTGAAAATCCCAGCGCTCTTTGCGTCCGCTGCTCAAGAACGCGATGGATTCGGAATCCTGCCACAGCACGCGGCGGCCTTTGCCCTCGGCTTTCACATCGTCGACGATGTCTTTGAGATCGATCGGTATGAGCTGTTTCATGTACGGACTATAGCGCTTTCGAATCGTACCCGGCAATAGACTCCTGGCTGCTGCTTATGGCGCGGATTTCAAAGCGAGACTCTTCACTTCGTTCAGAGTGACAGCCTCAGTGTGGACTTCGGCTTAGCTGACAAGAGATTTTCCTATTGATGTGCGCGCTGACCCCTTCGGCCGGCTCAGGACATACTCCGCAAATCATCCCGCCTTGTCTTGACGGTAGAATGACCACGGTGATAGTTTTTCAGCCAATTGACGTATTAGGAGGTAACCATGGCTGAGAGAGTTTGGGAACGCTTTCTGACCGAACAGGACAAGGCGACGCTGGTGGGCAAAGCGGATCGGCGCGTCGGATTCGGCGAACGTCCGGCTTTATTGCTGATCGATCTTTATCGGTGGGTGTTCGGCGACAAACCGGAGCCGGTGACTGAGGCGATCAAAACTTGGCCGGGGAGCTGTGGGCTCGCCGGCTGGAATGCGCTGCCGTACATTCAAAAGCTGATCGCCAAGGCGCGCGAAGTGGCTATTCCGGTGATTCACGTTACCGGACTAGACGGTGTGGCGGTGGAGCCGTGGTCGTTTCGGCGCGATGGAAAAAAACGCGCGACAATGAGCGCCGAAGATCTTGATCGTTTTCGACGCAGATTCCAAATTGTCGATGAAGTAAAACCGATTCCCGGCGAAACCGTGCTCAAAAAAACTTCGCCCAGTGCCTTCTGGGGCACGCCGTTGATCGGCCATCTGAACTTCCTCGGCGTCGATACGATCATTACTTGCGGCGAGAGCACCAGCGGATGCGTGCGCGCGAGCGTTGTCGACGGCACGACCAATCGTCTTCGCATGATCGTCGCTGAAGAATGTGTTTTCGACCGGCACGAAGCGTGTCACGCGATCAATCTCTTCGACATGAACCAGAAGTACGCCGATGTTTTGCCGCTGGACGACATTCTCAAATATCTCGACGCTTGGCGCGCCGAGAAAGCCGGCCAGGTGGGTTACGCCAACAACAGCATCGAATATCTGAAAGATCTAGGGATCGGCGAGGAGTATAAAGGACTACGATAAGAAAAAAACTGGTTCAATGTTCCAGGTTCAAAGGTTCAAGGTTTCAGATTCGCAATGGCGACCTTGAACTTGGATCATTGAACAGTTTGCTGTTTTAGCCCGTACCAAGCAGCCGCGAAAACGACTAGAGAGCTCAGTGCCATCGCTTGAAATCCTCCTTCGTAACCCATTTGTTGAATCAGTGCACCGCACGCCAACGGTCCGATCGCTTGGCCAACCGAGGTGGACGCCCGGGATATACCGAGCGCTAGTTCTTTGGCGCCACGGTCAGCCGATTGCAGCGCAAAGGTGGTGGCGCCGACGTTGGTAAAGCCAAAGCCCATCGTCATAATAGCCAACGGAATTAGCAGTGTGACAAAGCCCGCACCATGAACCTGCAGCAAAAACATGGGGATCCCAACGGCAACGCCAAGTAGAATGACACGGGCTGGTTTGATCCGATCGCACAGCCAACCGCCAACGTATCGCCCGAATGTATCCGTCAAACGCGATACCGATACCATCACTCCGACGGTTTCCAAACTTAGGCCTCGGAGATTCACAGCCAAAAACGGAAAAGCAACTCGTGTGACGCCGACTAAGAACAAAAATGCTTGACAGATCGCCAGGCAGGAGGCGAGAAAAGGCAGTTTGCCCAGAAGAAGGCGACCCTCGCGCCATAGGTTTGGTGATTGGTCACTACCGCTACGCCGATACCGGTGTGCGCCGCCAGAAAGAACGAGAATCATGCCGATAACTTGAGGCGTGGCGTAGAGAAAAAACAATCCGTCCGGTCCAAGCCACTTGCCGACAAAGCCACCTAGTAGCGGTCCGAGAGTAAAACCGATCCCCAATGCTGACGCCATCTGGCCCTGGACCCGTCCCTGTCGCCCAGGCGCCGACTGATCGAAGCCAATTTTTCTCAGCGAGAGGGCGAACATGGCTTCGGTTAATCCAAACACGATCCAGGCTGCCATGAAAACCGGCATCGTCCCGATAAAGACATAACCGACGATACTGGTCACAAGACCAATGATCATGGCAAAAATAAGCAGTCGACCGGGACTGAAGTAAGTTGCCATGATGCCGGAAAGGACATCGGAGCAAACTCGTCCCAGACCATTGGCAACCAGCGGGATTCCAGCCAATGCGACGGAATAGCCGTGTTCTTTCATAAAAAACGGCGCCAGCATCGCGGCACCGGATGATCCCGCCGCCTGGCAAATGGCGGCCAACACGTAAAGGGTGATCTGCGGAAATTTCATGACGGCGGATTATAGCAACTCACTTAACCATCGCCTATGATACGGCTTGAAATTTGTTGCTGTGGACAGTCTAGTTTTGGCTTGATAGAAAGTGGCTGTAAGTAAGAACGGTCCCGCATGGAAATCCCGCAGATTCAAATTCAAGATGCCAAGACGAAGCTGGATCAACGAGCGTCTACGTTCGTCGATATTCGCGATCCCGCTTCGTACCGCGAGGCGCATATTCCGGGGGCGCTTCACCTGCACGACGGCAACGTGCAGGAGTTTCTGCAGAAAACGAAAAAGGATGAGGCGATTGTTGTTTATTGCTATCACGGCAACAGCAGTCTCGGCGCGACCGCGTTTCTGATTGACAATGGATTCAAAGACGTTGCGAGCATGAGTGGCGGCTTCGAAGCGTGGCGGCAAGTGTACGAGCATGAGGCGGGATAGGATTTTCAAGTATCGAAGGTCGCGTATGGCGAATTGAGATAATAAGGAGGCTTCTATGGGCGTCGTCTTAGGGAGCGGTGACTACCGTTACGAAGTGATCGAAGGCTGGGAAAAGTTACCCGACGATTGGACATTTCATGAAGTTGCCGCCGTGGCCGTGGATAACAAAGATCAGGTCTATTGTTTCACCCGCGGCAAACATCCGGTGATCGTCTTCGACAGCGATGGTAATTTTTTACGAGCTTGGGGAGACGGCGTTTTCAAGCGGGCGCATGGCGCCACCATCGGACCGGACGAGACGATTTTTTTGACCGATGACGGCGATCATACGGTCCGCCAATGCACTTTGGATGGAAAAATTCTTCTGACGATCGGAGTTCCCGGAAAATCGTCGCCCTATCAGAGCGGCGAGCCGTTTAATCGCTGCACCCATGTAGCCTTCTCGCCCCAAGGGGATATTTATGTTTCGGACGGCTACGGCAATTCTCGCGTGCATAAATATTCGCCTGACGGCAAGTTGTTGCTGTCTTGGGGAGAATCGGGTTCCGATCCCGGACAATTCAACATCGTGCACAATATTTGCACCGACAGGGAAGGTTGGGTCTACGTCGCGGATCGCGAGAATAACCGCGTTCAAGTTTTCAACGGCAACGGCAAATACGAGACGCAATGGAACAACATGCATCGTCCCTGCGC
>DASXSW010000638.1:0-2914 GCA_036505755.1 Binatia bacterium
CGAGTGCCGGCCCTCATTTTAATCCGATGGACAGGAAACATGGTCTAAAGAACGCAGCCGGTCCGCACGCAGGTGATCTGCATGACATGTATGTGGAGAAAAACGGAACGGGGCGCTATGAGGTGCTCATAGATAGTATGACGCTGGGCTCCTGAGAGACGTCCATCTTCGACGCTGATGAAAGCGCGATCATTATTCATGTTACTGCAGACGACAATGTTACCGATCCTGCGGGTAATTCTGGGGATCGGATCGCTTGCGGCGTGATTACAAAAGCCGCGGCAAAGGGAAAGTAGGCTTTCGAAGCTGGATCGAGGATTCAACAAACGCGCCGCCGCTCGATCTGCTTCTCCGATAGTTTACTTCTCACGGCGACGCAAACGCTTGGGCTTAAAAGCTCTCCAAGCGAAAGAAGTCACTGCAGTCATCATGATTGCAGCGAGAACGATGTGTTCGGCTTTTGCCAGGTAACCCTCGAGCCAGTGAATATACTCGCCAAACCCTAAGCCGAAGGCGTAGCCGAATGCGACAATCAAGGGAACATAGACTGCGGCGCCAGCAATGTTCGCTAGGAAAAAGCGTGGAAACGGCATGCCCGCGATGCCGGTCAAGGGCCCGGCCAGGAAGCGGAGTCCTGGAATAAACCGCGCCAAAAAAACCGCGACTTGACCGTGACGATTTACAAAATTTTGCATCACATCCAAGCGTTCGGGACTAATGAGGAGCTTTTGTCCGTAGCGCTCGATCGTCGCTCGCCCATATATTCTGCCAGCCCAGTAACCGAGGTTGTCGCCGCTTACCGTGCTCAGAAAACCGACAATAAGAACGACCGAAAGGTCAAGTTTTTTCTCCCATACCAGGAGGCCCGCCAGCAACATTATCGCTTCTTCAGGCACCGGAATTCCAATACTGCCGAGGATGACAATAAGAAAAATGGCTGAATATCCCCAATGGCCAATGAGCTGTGTCAAGTCTGGCATTAAGCTTTTAGCTCCTGTTGCGGTCCGCGGAAAATATCGAGAAATTACCCACGACGATAGCGACTACATCACTCTGGAGAGTAACCACGGCTTAGCCGATTTACGCAAAGCTATTGTGCCTTGAAACCGTGCTCTACTTGTTCTCGCGGAAAATCCTATAAGCATAATCCCCAAGACGTTATTTTTCCGGCCGCTCGTGTAACGGACGAACGGAATAATAACGCATCAGTGTTCATTGCCGAATCGATTGTTGATTCGCGGGGTCTCATGTTGGAGCTGACCATCGACAGTAAATGACGGCCTATCGACAGTTGTAGGGCTCCCGCTATCCGATGAATGTGGAGGCAGCAATTCTGGTCAATTACGGTGGACGGCCAAGTGCTAAACGCGATGATGAGCACAGTCGGCTGCATTTTGGCAAGCATCGCATTGTCTGGTAGTGGTTCAGTTTGGCAAAGATCTCTCACTTTGTTCGAGATGACACATGGCTTATGTAGTTGTCATTTCGAGCAAAGCGAGGAATCTTTCTCGATTTTAAGAGTCCATGATGGATTGAAAATGAACGACTACCCATTGTCTCGATGTAAAGTTGGAACGTAAAGGAGGTCAGTTTATGTTTCATAAACTCGTAGACACAGCGAACGACCGCACCATTGCAATAATTCGGGTGATTTTGGGGATTGTATTTTTCGCGCACGGCGCGCAAAAGGCGCTGGGTTTGTTCGGCGGCCCGGGCTTTAGCAGCACCATAGGTTCTTTCCAACAAATGGGTATTCCAGCCTGGCTGGCGGTTCTCGCGATCGCGGCCGAGGTCCTGGGCGGACTGGGGCTGTTGGTCGGACTTCTCAGTCGCATTGCTGCGCTAGGAATCATTGTCAATATGGTCGTAGCTACCTTGATGGTACACAGCAGGGTTGGCTTCTTTATGAATTGGAACGGTAATCAACCAGGCGAAGGATTTGAATTTCATCTGCTTGCCATCGCCTTGGGACTGGCCATTGTCGTTAAAGGAGCGGGCGCTTTTTCCGTAGATCGGATTCTGGCAACGTAGACGCCAGCGCGCCGCTTGGCCCAGTTACAGCCTGACGCGAATTTCATTGACCGCTGGTGAAGAAAAGAGATGAGCCGTCGATCGGAATGCAAATTAGGCATACTCCGAGTGGCTGCCGTCGAGAGGGCAAAGAAAAAATATCGTCCTATTTCTCATCACGCTCAGGACGGCAGCGGTAACACCGCTGTCGGAAAGAGTATGAAGATTCCCGATTTGCATTCAGCGGAAGTCCAGAGCCAGTCCGACGCGCAATTGGCCGAGGTGATCGGCAATGGCAAGAACAGTATGCCGCCGTTCAAGGAGAGCTTGAGCCCGGAGCAGATCCACGACTTGGTGACGCATGTGCGTCGGTTGAGCCAAAAGAAATAGGCGCATTTAAAAAGCCAGCGGCCGGACACTTTGGATCGACATGCAACGCCGGAAACTTTCCACAAGCGGAGTGTCGTCATTTAGACACGTTAGGATATTTCGACGCGATCATCGGGCACCAGGCATCCAACCCAATCGAAACGTTTGTCGCGTCTGAACTGAAATTTTCTCAAGTTCTCTTACTTTAGCGCGAGGACAGTTTCTTTACCCCGTTGCCACAATCCCCGCGCTCGCCGATTGGCAGAGCGACGTGGAAGACCGATCCGTGATGAACGCCGGGCGAGGCCCAAAGGCGACCATTGTGGGCTTCGATGATCGACCGACAGATCGACAGCCCCATCCCCAGCCCCTGGGATTTCGTTGTAAAGAACGCGTCGAAGATGCGGTTAATGTCCTTCGGATCGATTCCGGTTCCAGAGTCTTCCAGCGTCATCAGCACATCGTGGGATTCGTCAACTTCGGATTTCACCCGTAGCACACGCGCGCGATTCGTTATGGAACCCATGGCTTCGAC
>DASXSW010000639.1:0-6808 GCA_036505755.1 Binatia bacterium
CTGTGCATCAGCGACGGAATTTGAAACGGCGGCTTGATCAGTCGTGCCGTCGGCGTACCACACCTGGACGTTGAAAGTGTTACTGGGATACTGAGCGAAATAAAGATCACCTGTGGTGGAGTTGAAATTAAACAAGCCGACGACCCAGTTGTAGTTGTTGTACGGAAATTTCCAAACTCCGCCGCTGTCGGAGGTGACTTGTATGTTCGTAGGAGCGGCCCGTAATCCGCCAAGTTTGATATTGTAATCAGATTCACCATCCGGCGAGAGCGTAGCGATGCTCACCGCGTCCGAGCCGACGCCCTGAAAGGTAGCCGTCAGGGTGGATGGCGGATCCGCGCTGTATCCGGCACGAAGCGCGAGCACAAATGGCAGGATCACAGACAAGAAGAATGCCACGCGAAAGCGTGAAACGTTCATGGTGACCTCCTTTCACTATCTGGTAGCGAGTGACATGAGGCATGGGTCCCGCTACACAAAGGCCAGCGGAAATTACAGTTCAAAAAACGGAGTTCTTATAGCCCGGTATATCCGGAGCAGTCAAGGAAATCTTTTAGCCGTAAAACTGCCGGGTTTTCGAATTCATGCATCGTCAAAGCCACCTGCGCGAGATTTCCTTTGACTAGTTCTGTTGCGATGTTTCCAAGAACGACGTGCGCAAGGACGGAGCCATCACGAAATCTGGCAACGCTTGCGAGGATTGGCTCGTTATGTCGGCCGTTTTTGGAGGCTTTGTGGTGGAAACTTGAACGGCAATGCACGAGTTGCGTCTCAACGCTGCACCTTTGCAGCGCAATGGCCGCAGCATGTTGAAGGCGCCGCATCAAATGATTTCTTTGACGCGGAACATGGATAATGGTTTACACGGAGGGTTCGCTATCTCGTCGAATCAATTTGCCGGAGGGGGGCACACTGTGATTCGCGACCGGGTTTCCGGATCAATAAGTATCAAACATCCGTTGAATCTCGTCGGCATTGGATGTTTTCGTGAGCGCCAATGACAGCAGCAGTCGCGCTTTCCATGGCTGAAGATTGTCGCCGGCGACGAAGCCTCGTTTCTGTAAGCCGGGGCTGCGCACGACTCGCCCTGAAGCAACGCGGCTGCACAGGCACATGATCATGCCTTTCTCTTTGAAGCATTTGTCGAACGCGGCGTCTTCAGCCGGGGTTGGCCGCCCGGCGCCGGTGCCTGCACTAACAATTCCTTTGGCGCCGGCATTCGCCGCAGCCTCGATCATCGTACCGTCGGCGCCGACGTATGAGAGCACCATGTCGACGCGTGGTAGCCCTTGCAGATTGCGCACGTCAAATTCCGTCTTCACCGTATGCTTACGCACTGGCTGATGGTAATAAACGATCCTGCCGTCACCGTCGGCGTAGCCGAGCGGACCCAAGTCGCGCGATTGAAACGCTTCGACACGATAGGTGGCGTTTTTGGTGACGTCGCGGCCGTTGAATATCGTATCGTTCATGACCAGCAAACAGCCCCGACCTGTGGAATTCGGGTCGGCGGCGACTTTGATCGCATTGACCAAATTCAAATATCCGTCGGCGCTGATCGCCGACGACGGCCGCATGGAACCTACTACAACGACCGGTTTGTCGGTCTTAAGCGTTAAGTTAAGAAAGTAAGCTGTCTCCTCAATGGTATTGGTCCCGTGGGTGATAACGATACCATTGGCTTGGTCCTCGTCAAAAATTCTGTGAATCGTGCGCACCAGATCGAGCCAGTCCTTGTCGACCAGGGCGTGACTAGGTAGACGGCGAAACGGGACTTCTTGCACTTCTGCGATTTCTTTAAGCTCGGGCAGCTGCTGCAGCAGTTCGCCGTCGCCCAATCGTTTACCCGCCTCGATATACCAGGCGAGATCGAGGCGGTCTTTGCCAACGGAATCGATAGTTCCGCCGGTCAGAATGAGTGCGATTTTCAGTAAATTGGCCATGAGAAAAAATCCTTCCTTACGTTACGATTCGGATAACTTAGCTGGTGGCCTTAAGTTTTTACCTGCGCACGGAGTTAAGTTCAAGCTGAACGAGTTTTTATGAAATCGTTCTCGATCCGAAAATTGTTTTACGAGCACGATCACGAAACACGATCACGAATTTTCTAGGCCTTAAGGGCGGGCAGCGCTTCTTTAGCGAATCTCTCAATTTGTTCCTGGCGCTCCGGATAGTGCGGAGTCATGAACTGCAGGCCGATGTGGATGACTCCGACATCGATGAATTTTTGGATTGCCGCACTGACCTGGCCAATGCTTCCTTTGAGATAGTCGTCTTCCTGCGCCACATCATTGGGCGTCAACTCGATCGGCAGGCAGCAGGCAAAGTCGATCTCATCCGGATTTCGTCCAGCTTTCTTGGCTTCCTCCCGTACGTTATCGAAGCGTAGCAGTAATTCCTGTGGTGTGACTCGGACGAAGTAGGGGAACCATGCGTCGCCAAATCGGCCAGCTCGACGCTGTGCATAGTTGCCTTCGCCGCCAACCCAAATCGGAATGCGTGGTTTTTGATACGGCTTGGGATTAAAGGCAATATCATCGACTTGGTAATACTTGCCGCGAAACGTGATGTGCTCTTCGGTCCAAAGCTGCTTGAGCAATGTTAACTGCTCGTCGGATACTTTGCCGCGTTCTTTGAACGGCGCGTTCATGGCGGCGAATTCTTCCTCCATCCAGCCGACGCCGACACCCATGATGAGCCGTCCTGTCGAGAGCTGGTCGATCGTCGTCGCGATTTTCGCCCAATGGAGCGGGTGGCGATAGGGCAGGACCATCACGCTCATGCCCAATTGAATTTTCTCCGTGCACCCTGCCAAGAACGCCAAACAAGTAAGCGTGTCGAAGAACGGCCGGTCCGCCGGCACAATGAATGTCGATTCTTTACTGTAGGGATAGGTCGTAGCGATTTTCCACGGCATGACGAGACGATCCGCTGCCCAGACTGAAGCGAATCCCAGTGCTTCGGCTTGTTGCGCCGCTTGCATGAGCGTCTTACGGCTGGCCGCGCGGCCAGAGACGGGGAGAAAAACACCGAACTTCATCATCGTCCTCCGAGCAAATGTTTCTTGACACTCAATGATGCGGAAGCTAGGTTGCGATTCGCAATCGTGACCTTTCGTTCGAATAACACAAAGGGTTTGAAATGGCCATTTGGCTCAGGATTGTACTCGCCGCGGCACTGTTGTTCATTGGTTCGAACAGCGATGCGCAGGAGCTTGTCAAAGTACCGGTGCAGATCCCGGCGATCACTCCGGCTGTGACTGCTTTTGCTGTCGCCCGCGAGCGCGGCTATTACCGTCAAGAAGCACTCGACGTGCAGCTCGTCGTCATGCCCTCGGGTCTCGGGACACAAGCGCTGCTCGGCGGAAATGTAAAATTTTCCACCGCCGGCGGCGCGGGATTGATGCCTATTCTACGCGGTGCGCCGGTGCGATTCATGTTTACGACTTTCAGTCGGCCGATGTTTTGGCTTTATTCGCGATCGGATATTCGATCGGTAGACAGTCTAAAAGGAAAGAAAGTTGGCGTGTCGAGTCTCGGCAGTGGACCCGACTCGCTCTTGAGAGAGATCTTAAAAAAACATGGATTGGACGGCGGTCGCGATGTCGCGATTATGCCAGTAGGCTCAGGCACGGCTCGCTTCTATGCGCTGCAGGCCGGTACCGTGGACGCCGCAATGCTCTCGGTTCCAGCTAATTTGATGGCCCAAGAGGCCGGATTCCGCGAGTTGGTTTCGTTCGTCGATCAAGAATGGATCGAGTTGCAGGGAACTGTAAACGTTACGGACCAGCTCCTGGTGTCGGATCCAACCTTGGTAGAAAAGTTTATCCGTGCAACGCTCAAAGGCTTTATTCATTTTCGCGATCAGAGATCGCAGACGATTGGGATTTTGACGCGTTTCCTCAGGACCAAAGACGACGCTGCCGCCAAAATCTATGACTTGATGCGTCCAAGCTTGACTCAGGATGGAGTCGTCAATGAAGAGCTCCAGCGTAAATCCCTCGAACATGTAATCGACCGCGCCGGCCTCAAAGAGCCTCCGCGGCTGGACAAGATTTTCGATTATGCGGTGGCTGTGAAGGTTCGTAACGAGCTGCGCGCCAAGGGATGGAAGCCGTGAAAAGTATTTCAGTGACGGAACAAGAAAATTAATAATTGGATGTCTTACTCACCGCTGGTCAGGGCCATCGGTGATGATGAGGAATTGCTGTAATGAAATTTCCACTAACATTGGAGGTCAAGAACTTGGGAACCACAAATCGGGAGCAAATGGATAGGGTTGTTAGCGACCACTTTATGTACGAAGCGACCGACGACATCGAGGGCGTGCTGAGGACATTCACGGACGACGCAGAGCATGAGGTCGTCGGTGGACCGGATGGCCCGCTGCGGGGAAAGTCTACGCTAGGGCGCTTCTACGAGCGCCTATTCCGTGAGCTCAAGGGAGAGCGCGTTGAACCCGTCATGCGTCTTTATGGGGAGGACTTCATCATCGATGAGACCATTTGGTTCGGCCACGTCGTCGACGGCCGGCCATTCAAGTTGAACGGCATGAGCGGCAAGGCGCGGCTTCGCCTGCTGCACGTCTTTAAGCTGCGGGATGGGCTCATCACCAAGGAAAACGTTTGGTTTGACTACGATGAGCTCCGGAGTCAGCTAGTCTGACTGCGGGTGCCGCGTCGGCCGCGGGATCTGATCAGAACTATGACAAGTCCTCTGATTTCACTTTTGACGAGTCTCGGCACGCGACGAGTAGTGAAAGCCGTCACACCCGAGCGAACCCTAGCGGATGTCGTTCTCCCGCCACAAACCCGTCGTACGCTCGAGCAGGCGCTGGCTGAAGTTCGCAATCACGCCTTGATCTTTCACCGCTGGGGACTCGGCGAGCGGCACGCGTCGGGACGTGGGCTAGTGTTCAACTTTGCGGGTCCGCCCGGAACAGGAAAAACGATTTGCGCCGAGGCGATTGCGCATGCTCTCGACAAAAAGCTTCTTGTTGTCGATTACGCCGAGGCCGAGTCGATGTGGTTAGGTGAGACTCCGAAAAATATAGTTGCTGCATTTCGCGCAGCCGTCGAGCAAAATGCAATCCTTCTTTTTGATGAAGCCGACGCTATTGCGATGCGTCGCTCGGCTGGCAACAGGTTGCCACAGGATCGTGAGAATAACCTGACCGTTAATGTTCTCCTTAGGGAGCTGGAGACGTTTAACGGCATCGTGATCTTCGCGACGAATCTAGCCGCAAACTTTGACCAGGCATTTGAGCGGCGCATCAGAACACATGTTCTTTTTGAGATGCCGGGAGTGGAAGAACGCGCACGTATTTGGCAGTTGCAGATTCACGCGAAGAAGACTCCGCTGGCACCGGACGTCGATTTCCGAGAGCTCGCCCAGCGGTATGTAATGAGCGGTGGCGATATCAAGAATGCGGTTATAAAGGCTGCCGCTGGCGCTGCGGCCGAAGCAGGTCCGGACCTAGGGAAGCATATATTTCAGCGGCATTTCGAATCTGCGGCCCAAGAGGTACTTGCCGCAAAAGCGATCATGCAGCAGTCGCTCTTCGCAGACAACGGTACGGCAGCATCTGATCCCACGATCGCGTGGCAAATGCTGGGTCGGTGGCGGGCGGCAGTGCTCGCCGCGCTAGTGCTAGGCGGCTGCGCGTTGGTCGTGGCCCTTGTGGCACTCGCGCTAGTGATGTTTCGTTAATGTATTATCCAGTAAGCTCAAGCGAACCCGGAAGTTCGTTATCGATTAACACTCCAGGTTGCAGCTAAGCCGCTGTACGTGACATGCAATAAAACTTGGAATTTTCGAGCGGTGATGTTCTTGGTGAGGGCGGCCATCTAGTGCTGTGACTCTTCCCTGAATAGTCCGAACGCGCGCAAAATCGGCTCATCATGCATCGAGAACAGGATCGCTTCGTGGGTGGATGACGCGTTCGCGTGTTCATGCCAGGACCAGAGAGGTACGATGAATGTGTCGCCTTTCTGCCAATGGAATGGCTCGCCATTGATTATAGTTGTGCCGCTGCCGCGGAAGGCGTGGTAGATGCTCGTGCTGGTATGGCGGTGGGATTTGGTTTTTTCGTTGGGGCGGAGCATCTGGACTCGGCAGGACATTGTCGGCAGTGTTGGACCACCGGTTGCCGGATTGACGAATTCAAGCGCGGCTGCGTCGAATGGATTCCCCGTTGTTCGCGCCAATCGTTGCAGAGACGGGTAAGTATCGCGCCAGTGATAGTGCAGCAGCGGCCGGGTTTCCGGCGTCGTGGTCCCGATGGGCCGGGTCGTGCCGTAGAATATCGCGGGATCGATGCTCTCACTCACCGGTAAACGACCTTGGTAGGGATCGAAGGAAATTTGATTCAGTGATTGAACGAAGGGGACATCGAGTCCGTCGATCCAGACCATATTTTCATCGCCTTCATGGGCGTGCTCATGCCAGCAGCCCTGCGGTGTGAGGATCAGATCGCCATCTTCCATCACCATCTTCTGGCCATCGACATTGGTGTAAGCGCCGTGGCCCTGCAGGATGAAGCGAAAGGCGGCCATCGTATGCCGATGCGCCGGCGCGACTTCGCCGGGTTGAATTAATTGAAAGGAAAGCAGGATTGTATGGCTGGTCATCTCGGTTTCGGCTAACCCTGGATTCACCAGCCGAATGACGCGCCGCTCGACGCTGCCTCTGGCTACGGAAATCTTGTCACGCGCTTGGAGCAGGCTGTCGTAAATGTCAGGCCACTTCCACAGGTGCGGTTTGACCCGTGTCCTGGGATCGGACGGCCGCTCGGCATGATCGAGATTCCA
>DASXSW010000640.1:0-3625 GCA_036505755.1 Binatia bacterium
GCTTTGATCCCTAACTACCGAAAACCTTTTGATCTACTTGCGCTTACGAACTCTACCTACCAAAACAAAAAGGCCACTTCTCCGGCGAAAAATGGCCTTCCTGAAATCTGGCTCCCCGGGAGGGACTCGAACCCCCGACCAATTGGTTAACAGCCAACTGCTCTACCGACTGAGCTACCGGGGAAATACATATGTTTTAGTCTTTCCACGGCCTCCGCGTTGGACTAATCTGCCTCTCTACCAACTGTCTGAGCTTTAGCTGAAAGCTGATCAGCCTTTGGCTGAACCGGGGAAATAATTCAACGAACAGCTTGGTTTTTTAGCACACAAACGCTGTCAATTCTAGCTCACCCGATGCCAATGCTTCTGAGCTCTTCCAGCATTTTTTGGTGATGCGTCGCCGGCCAATAGACCCGTTGGCATTGTGCGCACCATGAAAACTTCTCTTGGGTTGAAAAGACGTATAGCGGCACGATTTTTTCCACTGTCTCTTTGGACCTGGGTTGCAACACTGTGTTGCATTCCACGCAGCGCGTAAACATACTGTCGCCAGGTTTCAACCCACACTCTTGGATCACTTGCCGCAGCTGCTCGCGATAATGGTCGCTGGCGATGAACATGAACGGCGGCGGCTGTTTTTGCTTCAAGCGCCTATTGCGAGTGAGAATGAGCCGGCTTTCCGCCCGGGCGGCGCGAATAAGTCCATAGCCGGTCAGATGCTGACCGTAAATGACATCCTCTCCGATCACACGAAGCCACTTTACCAGCCTACCGAGCATACGATCAGCGGCAAATTTCAGGTTTGTCGGATCAGATTTCAATGATTTTTCTGGAATTGTTTGCTCCCAGCGCGCTTTGCCTTTACCATATATGCTCTACCGCATGCTTGTTAAGCGATCCATCGGCGTTGCCATCGTGCTTTTCTGGTGCGTGATGAACATTTTGCTCGTCAAGCGCCAGCTCGGCGCCCCCCCGCCTTTAATCACGGTGCGCAGCACGGAAAAAATCACCGAGAACATCGAGGAATGGTGGGGTGTCTTCTATCGCGGCGAAAAGATCGGTTACGCGTCCCAAACCATCACGCCGAAGTCGAAAGGTTACAAACTCCATGATCAGTCGGTGCTGAATTTGAATCTACTCGGAACCGTGCAACCCGCCACGACGCGGCTGGAAATGGAAGCCAATGAGGACTGGATCTTGGAAAACTTTGAATTCGAGCTAAGTTCGAAAGAAATTCGCTTCACGGCGCGGGGCCGAGTCGATGACAGGACGTTAAGGCTAGAACTCGACTCTGCCGGCCACAAATCCACGCGCGAAATCACGCTGTCCCAAGCGCCGTATCTGCTTGCCGCCTTGAAACCGTACGTTGTCACGCAGCAACTCGAAACCGGCAAGAAATTCTTCTTCTCCACCTTCGATCCAGCTACGCTATCGCAGCAAGTGACGACCGTCGTCATCGAAGGACGGGAGCAGATCCGCGCCGGCGAGCGCACCGAGCCGGCGATTAGATTGCGCCAAAGCTTCCGCGGCATCTCGGTCGTCTCCTGGGTGGACGGCCAGGGCCGGACGCTCAAAGAAGAATCCCCCGCCGGCTTGTCGCTGGTGCGACAAAGCGCCGGAGACGCGAAAGCCGCTTCCTCCCGAGCGATGTCGCTGGATATCGTCGCTCAGACGTCTATTCCGGTTGCAAAAGCGATTGCTGATCCTCAATCTCGCGCCGAGCTTAAACTCAAACTGAGCGGCATTAACCTAGCTAACTTCCCTCTCAGCAGCGGCCGCCAAAAACTGAGTGACGCCGGGTTGGAAATCCGCCGCGAAGATCCGCAGCAACTCAGCGCAAGAAGTATTCCGATTAGGGACGCGCGAATGACTTCTTATCTACAACCGACGCCGTTTTTGCAGGCCGATCATCCTAGCATCCGTGCGCTGGCAACGAAAATTCTCAACGGCGAGACTAACTCGTATAAAGCCGCAGTGAAGATCAAAGACTGGGTTTATAAGGAAATCGCCAAACAACCGACGGTAAGCATTCCCAACGCGCTCGAAGTTCTCCAAACCAAGAGAGGCGATTGCAACGAGCATACGGTGCTCTTCAACACCTTGGCGCGCGCCGCAGGAATACCGGCGAAGACCATCGTCGGCATCGTCTACCTGCGCGGCGCGTTTTACTATCATGCCTGGTCCGAGATCTGGCTCGGCGAGTGGATCTCAATCGACTCTGTGCTCAATCAATTTCCGGCCGACGTCACGCACGTGAAATTTCTCGAGGGCGAAATCGACCGCCAGCTCGATATCCTGCAACTCATTGGCAATCTTAAAATTGAAGTTTTATAAAAGGGGCACCACTTTGCATTGTCTAGTTAGATGACTGCCAGAAATCCGACAATCTAAAATCCAAAACCTGTACTGAGCGAAAGCCGAAGTATCGAAAATCTAAAATTAAGATGATTCAACTCATCAGCCTGACCAAACATTACGGGACACTCGCCGCGGTCGACGATCTCAATATCGAAGTGCCGGCCGGCCAAATCTTTGGCTTTCTCGGCCCCAACGGCGCGGGCAAGACCACAACTATCCGCACCATGATGGGTATTCTTAAGCCCACATCGGGCCAAGTACTGCTCGGCAAATATGATGTGATAAAAGAGCCCGAGAAGGCGAAGGCCATTTCCGGATTCATTCCCGACCGGCCTTTTATCTACGAGAAGCTTAGCGGTCATGAATTTTTGGAATTCGTCGGCAAACTGCACCGCGTCGAATCGGTACCACTCAGTCGTCGCATCGTCGAACTGTTGGAGTTATTGGAATTGATCCCATGGAAAGATGAGCTGGTGGAAAGTTACTCCCACGGCATGAAGCAACGGCTGGTCGTCTGCGCCGCACTGATCCACGAGCCGCGCATTCTCGTCGTCGACGAGCCGATGGTCGGGATGGATCCCAAGGGCGCGCGCACGCTCAAAGATCTGTTCCGCGCCCTCGCCCTCAATGGCACTACGATCTTTCTTTCGACGCATAGCATCAGCGTGGCAGAGGAGATCTGTCACAGGATCGGAATCATCCAGAAGGGCCGGCTGATCGCTTGCGGCTTGACGGCGGAAATCCATCGGCAAACGAGCAACGCCAACGGCACGTTGGAAAGTGTGTTTCTAGAATTGACCCGTGAACAAGCGCCGGAAAGCGTAGGCCCGGAACCTATTTCATGAGCTCGGTTGCGCTTCTGCTTTCTCCCCTCTATTTGTCCTGGAAAAATGGATTTTTCCGCGGTGGCGGATCCTGGGGCCGCCGCCTCTCGCTCGCGCTCCTTGCCGTACTGTTCTGGATAGGAACCTATCTCGTTGTCCGCCGCGTACTGCGCTATTTCGAAACCGTTTACGAACTCGGTCCGGCCCTGGCTTATCAGCTTCTGTTGATCATCTTGCTGACGTTTTTGTCGATGCTGCTGTTCAGCAACTTGGTGGCCGCGCTTTCAACTTTCTTTCTTGCCCGAGATTTGGATTTAGTTCATGCCGCGCCGGTTTCGCCACACTCTTTTTTCTACGCGCGCCTGATCAGCACCACGCTGAACTCTTCATGGATGGTGCTGTTCTTCAGCCCGCCGATATTCGCTGCCTACGGCTCGGTTTTT
>DASXSW010000641.1:0-5166 GCA_036505755.1 Binatia bacterium
AAGGGAACATCAATCCGGCAGGCATGTAGGGCGACATAGACTGCCAACGCGTAAGCGCACCAGATCGGAACAGAGAGCAGGATTGCGAGAAGCAGTCTCTTCTTACTTTTCATAGCCGCCAGCCCCTCGAAAAACGATTCCAATACGCCTGCCATCCGCTGCGCATGTGCACGCGGCAGCAACCGGCAGAACCAGCCGCTCACCATCGCGGCTTGGTTGTTCATTAATAGCAGTCCTAGCCAGAACAGAGCCGCGAGGGTAAGCATCACCAGGAAACCACTGTTAATCCAGCGTGGAAATGATATTTGGAAAAAGAGCACGCTCAGCATTACCAGGACGGCAAAGACGTCGAGCAGCCGCTCAATGATGACGGTCGCGAGCATCGCCGTCACGGTGACGTGTTCCTTCTTGGCAGCGATGTATGCGCGGGCTAGGTCGCCGACTCGCAGGGGAAGCACATTATTGCCCATGAAACCGATCATGGTGGCGGTGAAGAGATTTGCGGTTTTCATCGACTCGGAGCGGGGAATTAGATATCGCCAGCGATAGGCCCGCAGCCAAATTGCCAAAATGGACAGCGCCGCTGCTAGAGCGAGATACGAAAGACTGGCCTGGTGGAGCACGGGTGCGATTTCAGCGAGCCGGACGTTACGCGCGGCGAGAAACAAAAGCAGCGTGCTAATGGCTAACCCGACAATCGTCTGGCGAAACAAGTCCCGACCTGCTCATTCAGAAAACGTCGAGTGTGCGGCCCTCGGAGCTGCCGCGCGGAACGCAATTCCCAGGCGTAAACCCGCGAACGTGAAATACCCAAGCGAAGCAGAGCAACTTAAATACGAAGGCCAAGAGCGCCGGCTGCGCGATGCTCCTGGCCTTGGGAACTTTTGGATTATTACAGTGATTATTTTACGTGTCTGCTGACCAGCTTGGTCATCTCGAACATGGTGACAGTTTTCTTGCCGCCGAACACCGCTTTGAGTTTGTCATCGGCGTTGATGTTGGTTCTTTTTTTCTTGTCCTGGAGCCCATTCTTTTTTATGTAGGCCCAGAGTTTCTTGGTCACCTCGGTGCGCGGTATCGCCTTGGCGCCGACCACTTCGCTAAGAGCGGCATCCGGTTGTACCGGTTTCATAAATGCCGCGTTCGGTTTGCGTTTCTTTTTTGCTGCTGCCATATTTTTCCTCCTTCAGGAATGAATTTATTTCGTATTGGTATAGCAGAGGCGAAGCGCTATTGCCAACGATTTTTTCGATTTTTTCCTCTGAGAATTGCAGTTTCTTCCTCGTGGAATATCAGCTCGCCGCCGGCCAGATGCAGGGCAACGCCGTATTGGGACCGGGCGCGCTCGATCGACACATAGCCCTGCCGAACATCTTCCACGACTTTATCCACAGGGCGTTTGAAGGGATTGCCCAGCCCGCCGCCGCCAGGCCGCTCGACGCGGATGGTATCATTTCTTTGCAGCCGGTGGTCGCCGAAGCGAGACGGGAGATGCTTTGCATCTTTTGTCTCTGGATTGATCACGCATGCGCCCTTGCCGCCGGGCAGACCGTTATCACTCCCGAAAGGCTCGATGGCATGCTTGTCGGTGCGCATGGAAAAACGGACTTCGTCGGTGAGAATGCGATAATCGCGGGCGAAGCCCAGACCGCCGCGCCATTCACCGGCGCCGCCGGAATCTGAGATCATTTCAAAGCGCTCGACCCGGGTGGGAAATTCCGATTCGATGATCTCGATCGGGGCGGTCTTGCAGTTACTCAGATGGAAGGCCGTCGCCGAGACGCCGTCTTTGCCGGAGCGGGCGCCGGTGCCACCGCTGAAAATCTCGTAGTGCACGAAGGCGCGGTCGCTCTGGCCGACGCGTCCGCCAAGCACCAGCGCCGCACTGCCTGAGCCGCCTGAAATTCGCTTGTCGGGGACAAACGGAGCAAGTGCTCGCAGCACGGCTTCCGCCACGGTGAGCGCCGTCGGCATATAGGTGTTCACCGCTGCGGGAAAGCGCGGATCGACGACACTCCCTTGGCGAAAAGTGGCTTCGATGACACGAGCGAGACCGTGGTTGATGGGCAGGAAGCGATCGACCAGGGCGACCAGACAGTAGGCGCAAGCGGCGCGTACCAGGGGCGGCCGGATGTTCGCGGGCCCCTGGGTTTGATCGCTGCTGCCAGTGAAATCAAAGTGCAATTGGTCGCCGGTTTTCTTTGCTTTGACGTGAATCCGAATCGGCCGACTAAGGTCGATGCCATCGTGGTCGACGAAGCTCTCGCCCTCGGATTCGCCGTCGGGCCAAGAGGCAATCGTCCGGCGCACTCGGTTTTCAGTATAGGCCGACAAGAGTTCGGTGGAGTCGAGCACAGTTGCTTTGCCGTAGCGGTCCATCAGCTCGGAAATTCGTCGTTCGCCCAAGCGAGCCGCACCGACCTGGCCGCGCAGATCGCCGATCACTAGGGCCGGGGTGCGACTGTTGGCTGTGATCAGAGCATCGATCTCTTTGACCGGTTGGAGGCGCGAGACAAATTTGATCGGAGGTAAGTGGAGCCCTTCCTGATAGATTTCTCGAGCGGTGCCTGAACCGCTGCCCGGGACAGTGCCGCCGATGTCGCTTTTGTGCGCCATGTTGGCGGCGAAACCGACCCATTCGTCCTGGTAGAAGATCGGCGAGAGCACCCCCATGTCCGGCGCGTGGGGACTGCCGCCTAGATAGGGATGGTTGATAATGAAGGCGTCGCCGTCGTGCACTTCACTCGATGGGAAGGCTCTCAATATCGCCTCGGCGCAAGCCGGGAAGGCACCCATGTGGAGCGGCAAGACGACATGCTGCGCTACTACCTCGCCCTTGGTATTTAAAATAGCGCAACTGGCGTCTTGCGACTCACGGATGATGGTCGAGTAGCCGGTACGGAAGAGAGAATTCTGCATCTCCTGGACGATACCGGCGAGACGGGCCTGGATGACCTGTAACGTTATGGGGTCAACTGCGGTCATAAAGAAGCATCAATGTCGATACATCGGCTCCGAGGATCGAAGATTGAGGATGGCGATCCTCGATCTTTCTAATCTCTATCTTCGGCCTCGCGCCGCAGCGCGCGCGTCGCGGTTTCATTCAGCACGAAATCGCCGTCCACGGTGTCGATCGCAACGCGATAAATGTCACGGGCTTTTTTCTGGCTCACGTAGCCGTTGCGCACGTCGTGAAGAATTCGCTGCGGGTCACGCTCGCGCGGATTGCCCAAGCCGCCGCCGCCGGGAGTTTCCAAACTAAAGACGTCGCCCGGATGAAGCACGTGATCGGAATAGCGTGACGGGATGACTCGTTCATCGGGCTTGCCGGGATTCAACGTGCAGAGGCCGGTTTTGCCATCGCTGCCGCCGTCGATGCCTTTGGGCGCGACCGTGTGTTTGGTCGAGCGCAGCGAAAAGCGCGCGTCGTTGTCCAAGACTTCGTACTCGCGCACGAAACCCAGTCCGCCGCGGAATTGGCCGGGACCGCCGGAGTCGGGAATCAATTCAAATCGTTTGACCCTGGTCGAAAACTCGGCCTCGATGATTTCGATGGGCGCGATCCTGGCATTGGACTGATTGACGTTGGTGCCGGAGACGCCGTCTTTGCCGGTTCGCCCGCCGGAGCCGCCGCCGAAGATCTCGTATTGCACGTAACCCTTGCCGGTTTTGTTGCTGCGCCCGCCGATGATGATCGAGCGGCTGCTGCAGCCGTCGCCCACTTTCTTGTGTGGCGTGATCTGGCTCGACGCTTCGAGCAATGACTCCACCAGCGCGTGGACGGTCGGATTGTACGTGTTGACGGGCGCGGGAAAGCGCGGATTAACCACACTGCCTTCGCGCACTTTGATGTCGACGCACTTGGCCAGTCCATAATTGATCGCCAGGGCGGGATCGACGAGACAAGTGAGCAGATAACAACACGCCGCGCGTACGATTGTCGGGCGAATATTCGCCGGTCCCTTGGTCTGATCCGCCGAACCGGTGAGGTCGAAGAGGAGGTGATCGCCTTTCTTGTCGATTTTTACGTGCAAGCGCACCGGCTTGTCGAGCTCGACGCCATCGCTATCAACAAAACGTTCACCCTCGCCGGTGCCGTCCGGCCATGAAGCGATTTCGGCGCGCACCTTGGCTTCGGTCAAGGCAAAGAGCTGGTCGAAAGAGCTTAGGATCGTCTGCTTGCCATAGCGGTTCATCATTTCCTGAAAACGTCTTTCGCCCAGGCGCGCCGCGCCCACTTGCCCACGCAGGTCGCCGACGACAAGCTCGGGCGTGCGGCTGTTGCAGCCGAGCAGCGCTTCGATGTCTCTGCTGGTTTGATAGGCGTGCACGTATTTGATCGGCGGCACATGCAGACCTTCCTGATAAATTTCGCGGGCCTGACTCCAGCAACTACCGGGCACGGGACCGCCAATGTCGCTTTTGTGCGCCAGGGTGGCGGCGAAGCCGACCCACTCGTCTTGATAAAAGATCGGTGAAAGCACGGCCATGTCCGGCGCGTGGGGGCTGCCGCCGAGGTATGGGTGATTGGTAATGAAGGCGTCGCCTTCACGCACTTCTTCGGCGGTATAATTTTTAAGAATGCCGGCAGCGCAAGCCGGGAAAGCGCCCATGTGAAGCGGCAAGACGACATGCTGAGCGACGACTTCGCCCTGGCGATTTAAGATCGCGCAGCTGGCATCCTGGGACTCGCGGATGATCGTCGAATAGCCGGTGCGGAACAGTGAGTTCTGCATCTCCTGGACGATGCCGGCGAGACGGGCTTGAATCACTTGCAGGGTTACGGGATCGATGGGCATAATCAGCGGCTTGAGGCGTAAGGCGTTAGGCGTGAGTAGGGGCACGGCATGCCGTGTCCCTACATCTATCCTGTATCGCCCGCCGCCTCACGCCGTTTTCTCCCTTATAATAATATTCCCATATTCGTCTACAACTGCTTGCTGCTCCGGTTGAATCAGCGTGGTTGTATCCAACTGTTCGACAATTGCCGGGCCGGTTATTTTATGCCCGGGTTCGAGACGGTCACGAGCGTAAATCTGTGTGGCCAATGTGCCGTGCTCCTTGCCGAAGAATACTTTGCGCTCACCGGTCTTTGCTTCGTCGATTTTACGACCCGTCACCTTTCCCGGTGAGAGTTTTGCCTGCGGCACGAGTCCGAGCGATATC
>DASXSW010000642.1:0-4475 GCA_036505755.1 Binatia bacterium
GGCAAAGTCGATTGGCAGCAGGACTTTTTCGGCAAGCCCGCTTATCTCACTGTGAGCGGCCAACTCGAGGGCGAAATCTTTGCATTGGCTTTTTCCAAGGTATACACCTTCGGCCCGACGTTTCGCGCCGAGAACAGCAACACGCCGCGTCACCTGGCGGAGTTTTGGATGATCGAACCGGAGATGGCCTTTTATGAGTTGCCAGACAATATGCAATTAGCCGAGGAGTTTTTGAAATACACGATTCGTTACGTGCTCGATCATTGCCGCGAAGATCTCGAGTTTTTCAATCAGTTCATCGAGAAATCCGTGCTTGCCACCTTGGAACACGTCGCCGAATCGAACTTCGGACACATCACCTATACCGACGCGGTTCAAGAATTGGAGAAGTCGGGCAGAACTTGGGAATTTCCCGTCAAATGGGGCAACGATTTACAAACCGAGCACGAGCGATTTCTGTCCGAAGAAGTGTTCAAGAAACCCGTCATCGTCACTGATTATCCGAAGGACATCAAGGCGTTCTACATGCGAGTTAACGACGACGACAAAACCGTGCGCGCGATGGACGTGCTAGTGCCACGAGTCGGCGAAATCATCGGCGGCAGCCAGCGCGAAGAACGCCATGATGTGCTTTTGCGACGGTTGCGCGATGTCGGACTGGATGAAAAACCATACTGGTGGTATTTCGACCTGCGCCGCTACGGTTCCGTGCCCCACTCCGGTTTCGGCCTTGGCCTCGAACGCATGATGATGTATCTCACCGGTCTCAAAAACATCCGCGATGTGATTCCCTTTCCACGCACCCCGGGAAACGCAGAGTTTTGATCTCATCCCTTCGTTTCAGGCATAGCCTTTGGCGGCAAGAAATATTTTTTCGCAGTCGGAAATTAGCGTGGACGAGCGGCAGATGATTTGGCGGTCTTGCGGGATGCCACTTGAGTTTTGTGCGGTTTTTTCCGCGCGGTAATCGTTTGGGGCTGAAGCAACGCCAACGAGACCGGAATCAATAGAAAATAACATAGCGCTCCTAGTATGAGCGTCGCCTTAATCCCCAGCGCGATGCTGAGCACAACCGAACCAATGGAAGCGAGCACTCCCGCGGCGCCGTTGATTCCCCAAAACCATGGCGTCGGCTTGGGATCGATTAATGAAATCAACCGCATGCCGCTAGGAAAGCCAAAGCCCATTAAAATGCCGGCCGGGGCGATAAACAGCACACAAAGACCGATCCTCGCCAACAGAACGGCATCATGAAATGCGCCGAATACTGGACCCAAACAAAACGCCAACCCGCTTAGGTAAAAGCCGGTGGCAATTCCCCAGGCAACGAGCCTCGCGCTACTGCTGAGGAGCAGCTTGTCGCAAAGAAAACTGCCGATGCCCGTCGACAATATGAGGGTAAAGAGAAGCACGCTCAGCGAGTAAACCGGATGGCCGAGGAAGATGCTCATGCGCTGCAAGAGTCCGATTTCCACCGTCATAAAACCAATCCCAATTAACGAAAAGTAAAGCGTGCCGGTGGTCACGAGCCGGCTGCCGACGTCTTTCAACGCCGAGCGAAGTGGAATAATTAGCGCTGCCGCGACGAGAAAGAACGCTATTGAGAAAAGAATGAGCAAGGTGGCGGTGGCCACAAGATTTCCCCGCCTAACGCCACCGCCTTCAGACGTACTTGCCAGAGCGCCGCGCGCAAACTCCAGCGCTTGCCATGGCCGCGAAAGAGGCAGCTGGTTGAAAAAAAACGGCCGCTCATCGGTCGGCGGAGTCAGGTCAAAGGCAAGGTTGGAAGTGAACGCATAGAGCGACTTTGCGTCCGCCGCGTTGATGATCCGCGAGAGCGCCTTCGATGCCGGATCGCGGCTGGGACTAATCAACACTTCATGCTCGTAAAATGCCGCAGCCTTCTCCAGCGCTTCGACGTCGCTCGCCGACAGCGGTGATTTCGCCATGATGAGAGTAGCGATGCGCTTTTGCGCGGCAAGAAACAAATGTCGGCGCGGTTCGCGCACCCCCATTTCCATCAAGGTTCCCACCGCCAAGCTGACGGTCCTTCCCGTTTCATCGGGAGTGGCGGGGTCGTACCACCGGCTGACGGTCAAAACTCCTTTCGAAGTCAATCGACTCAAAAATAGCTTCCACGCATCAACCGTGTAGAGGCCGTTTTCACTCAGAGTAAAAGCGCCCGCGCCCGTCGCCGCCCAAGTGTCGACCAAGCTCATCTGGATGACATCGAAAGACTCCCCGCTGCGCGCCAACCAGCTTCTCCCTTCGTCGGCGACAAAGCGAACGCCGGGAATCGCCGCAAGGTTGGTGAAGTGGAGCAGACCCGCATCCTGCAACTGAAGATCTACAAGTATCGGGTTTAGCTCAACCGCCGTGATCTCCTTGAGACCAAAAAGCGCTGCCGATAGAACATCCCGACCGCCGCCTACTCCGATGACCAGACCGCGTTCGCGCCCGGGAAGAAAATAGGCAAGGTTGGTAACGTCGTACTTTAGAAATTCCACATTCTCGAAATTTCCGTCGAACCGATACGCAGTGGTGCCCGCGTCGCCATCGATGAACAAATCCACTTGGTCAGCGATCCAGCGCTTCTCAAACATCTTGGGAGACGGTCCCCACATGATCGGCAAGCCTCTGAAAACAGGGCTGACGTCCACCCGAGAGAAGGAATTCCACTGCCGCAGCGCGTGAGTGCCAGGAAATTCAAACTTTCCCTTGACGGCGATGGGCTGAAGACCATGTTCGAGAAACGGATTAATGACAGCGGCCACAAGGAGCAAAAGAAAAATCCACTGACGATTCCAAAGCCACCCATGGAGCGCCGGTTTGATCTCGGGCAGTTCGCCAATCTTAGAAAATGAAAACGCTATGGCCCCTACCGACGCAATAACCGCTATACACAGGACGGCCGAAGGTCCATCCGTTACATTCAACAGTAACAATGCGCCGACGGAACCGCTCGCAGCTCCAAGCAGATCGACACCGTAAACCCGCGCAATTGGAAATGGGCTGCGCGTCAGCGCGAGACTGATGACCACACCGGCGAAGAAAAACGGCACGGACAAGCAGAGCGCGAGCTCCGTCCAAACCCAAACCGTCGTAAAAAATCGGGTGATTATCGGGGCGAGCGTCATCTGCACGGCGAGGCCAATCGCCGTCGCAAATGCAAATAGGCCGCTAAAATAGCCAAGATCATAGGACAGAGTTTTTTCCGTGAATCGTCCGGCTTTGAGATAGACCCAGACGGCGCCGGCGGTCAAACCGAACATCGCCAGACTGATCACCAGGAATGCCAGGTGATACCAGACGACGACAGAAAGTATCCGTGTCTGGACAATCTCCAACGTCAAGACCGCGAAGCTGATCAAAAACAAGCCGATATAAAAACGCATGGTTCGCATGGAATAATTCCAGCCGCAAAAGGGCCGTCAGTGAAGTAACGGCTCGATGATTCACTGATTAGTGTCCCCGATCACCAGCACGCCATCGAGGGCAACTTGCTCCCAGTGGAAATGCGTGGCAGGTAGACACATAAGATTTTCTCGGCGTGTCTAATTCGATCCTTCCTCTTGGTCTCTTTAACATGCTCTGGAAGAATTTTCGACGCGTAAATTCGCTCGGGTTAGGTTCGCGATGTTCTTCGTCAGCAGCGTACGGCTTACGGGGAAAAAGCGCGACGGAACCCGTCGCTGACTTGGTAAAAATTCGCCGATGACTAGGTTCTCCAAACTCAGCCCGACGGCCCGCGGTCTCATCACACTTTATACGAGCACACTACTTGCCGGGATGTGGTCAATGATCGTTCCGGCGCTTCCTGTACTGGCAAAATCTTTCGACATCAGCCCCGGCGCGGCGGCGCAAACGATCACAGCCTTAGCCGTCGGCCGGTTCGTGGGGATGCCGGTAAGCGGTGTGGTGCTCGACCGTTTGGGAACCCGCGCGGCGCTAACAGCCGGCCCTGCCATCGCTTGCTCGGCCGCGCTCTTCGCAGGGTTCATGCCCTGGTTCAGTTTCATCTTGGTTTTGGTCTTTCTGCTCGGCATTGGTGAGAGCATTTGGGTGATCGCCCGGGAAGTTGCCGGGATCGATTTTGTCCCCGCCCAACAAAGAGGCCGAGTGCTCAGCGGCTTTCATGGCATCAATAATGTTGGACTAGCCCTAGGTCCGTCAATCGGCGGCCTGTTGACTGAAACGATCGCCTTTCGTGCCGTCTTTTTTACGTATGCGGCATGCGCGGCGGTATCCGTGCTTTTGGGATTTACCGTACCCAACCAAGAAGTCCGACCCGCGCAAAAGCCACCGTCGAGTTCGACAAGTGTAACCAGCTGGGAAATCACCGCGCTTCGGCAGAAGCTGCGCGGGCTGCGCGAGTTGTTTCATCAAGTACATCCCGAGCTTTGGGCGACCTACGTCGTCCTGGTCTTCGCCACATTGACGAGCTTCGTCCATCGAGTGACGACCCAAAGCATGCT
>DASXSW010000643.1:0-6074 GCA_036505755.1 Binatia bacterium
TTACATCCCCATAATATTGTACCCGGCGTCCACGTGAACGACTTCGCCGGTAACCGCGCTGCCCCAGTCGCTGCAGAGAAAAAGCGCGGTCTTTCCCACTTCTTCGGCGTCGATGTTTCTCTTCAGCGGCGCGCGCTCGGCGACGTGATGCAGCATAGATTTAAAATCGGAGATTCCCGCCGCCGCCAACGTGCGCAGCGGTCCCGCCGAGATGGCGTTGACGCGAATTCCTTTCGGACCGAGATCGTGCGCCAGGTAGCGGACACTCGCCTCCAGCGCCGCCTTGGCGACGCCCATAACGTTGTAATTTGGAATGACTTTTTCCGAGCCCATATAGGTCAGCGTGAGAATTGATCCGTTGCGCCCTTCCATCAGCGGCGCCGCCCGCTGCGCCAGCGCGACGAGCGAATAGGCGCTGACGTCCATGGCGAGATGAAAGCCGGCGCGGCTGGTTTGCGCGTAGGGATTGGACAAGTCTTCCTTGTTGGCAAAGGCGATGGCGTGAATCACGATATCGACGCCGTTCCATTCCTGTTTCAGTGTGGAAAACACTTTTTCGATTTCTTCGTCCTTGGTGACGTCGCAAGGCAAAATAATCGTCGAACCGATCCCTTCCGCCAGCGGCCGCACGCGCTTTTCCAAAATTTCCCCGGCGTAAGTGAATGCCAACTCCGCGCCCTCGGCGTGAAACGCCTCCGAGATCGCCCAGGCGATGCTGCGCTCGTTGGCCACGCCGAAGATGGCCGCCTTTTTTCCCGACAGAAGACCCATGAATCCTCCCAACCGATTGTAGCAAAGCTATAGGAGTCCTTCGACGTAGCTCAGGACGAACGGAGAGGCTTTGAACTCGTTGATGATTTTCCGTTCATGCTGAGGGTCTCGAAGCATTCCGAGCTGTTTCAAGCCATTTGCATATGCGCGTACGTGCCACAACTGCGACTTGATTTTCGAATACTGACAACTGACATCTGGCTACTTCTTTGGCTTCTCCCGTAACCCCCGTTGCCACAGATACTCGGGCTCTCCAGTCTGTTTGGCAATCCAACGCGACAGCACGAAGAATAGATCACTCAACCGGTTAACATACTTTAGCGCGCAATCATTAATGTCTTCCGACCGCGACAACCGTAGAATCTCGCGCTCTGCGCGACGGCACACCGTGCGGCATTGGTGCAAGTAAGCGCCGATGCGCCCGCCGCCGGGCAGAATGAAAGATTTGAGCGGTTCGAGATCCTTCTGACATCGGTCGATTGATTTCTCGATTCGATCGATCTCGCTTTCGCTCACGCGGTACATGCCCTCCTTGAAAAACTCCGGCGGCGTGGCCAGCTCGCTGCCGAGATCGAATAGCTCGTCTTGAATTTGGCACAGCACTCCGTCCAAAAACTGATGCGCCTCACCGGCATCGAGACTCTCTTCGTTGAAGACCCGCGCCAGACCGACAACGGAATTCAATTCATCGATCGTTCCGTAGGCGTGGATTCGCGGCGAATCCTTGGGCACTCGCTTGCCGCCGACCAGAGCGGTTTCGCCCTTGTCGCCGGTGCGCGTGTAGACTTTGGTGATGCGAACCATTACTTCAATCCCTTCGTTGAACACTTAGGATAAATTTATACGGGTCGGAACGCAGAATCCAGATGGCGGGGTTCGGCATGATTTCACGGACACTGAGTGCTGAATTCTCGGTTATCTATTGTTGAGCCGCGTGCGCCAGATCAAGTACGCTGGTATTCCAAGGCAAACGATACCGAGCCCGATCAGGGAATCTTTTGGATTTTCTGTGACCGATCCCCACACGATCCATAAATGCGCGGCGACAAAAAGAATCGGCACGACCGGGTATCCCCAGAGTTTGTAGGGGCGCTTCAACTCCGGTCGCCTATACCGAAGCACGATCACCGAGCCTACCGTCAGCGCGGAGAACAGCGTGATGACCACGCTGACATAGGTAAACAACGTTCCCCATGTGTTCGTGAGAATCAGCAAGCATGTCCAGACGGCCTGCAGAATGATCGCGCTGGTCGGCGTACCGAATTGTGGATGAATATAGGTCAGCCGCTTAAAAAATACGCCATCGCGCGCCATCGCGTAATAAATCCGCGGGCCGAGCATCGTCACAACATTGAGCGCGCCGAGAATCGAAATGGTGATGAGAGCCGTAATCCACGCCGACGTCGGATAACCGAACAACGCGGTCGTCGCCACTTCGGATATTCGAGCCGCGCCTTTCATCTCGGTCACCGGCACTCCGTAGATGTAAACGATGTTGATCGCCAGGTAGAGCACGATCACAATTAGGTTTGCTATCAACAAGGCTTTCGGCAAGTTTTGCTCAGGATTTTTGACTTCACCGGCGATGTAAATGACGGCGTTCCAACCTGAGTAGGCGAAAATTGCCGGGATGAAAGCCGAGGCGAAGACACTCGATTTAGCGATTTTGTCCCAGTCGAACAGAGGACTGAAGTGTGCGGTATCGCCCTTGCCGATAAATACGCCGAGCAGAATAATTCCCACAAGCGACCCGATCTTGATCACCGTCAAAATGTTTTGCGTCACGGTTCCTTGGCGCACGCCGATGCAATGCAGCGCCGAAATCAACAGCACGACGAGGATGGAGAAGAGGGTGCCGATGGTGACGTTGATCGACACAAGGGGTATCGCCGCTGAAAAAAGCAAGTCTTTGCTTCCGAGCACGGGAAGAAAAAAAGACATGTACTCGTTGAAGATCACGGCGAGAAAAGCGATCGCTCCCGAGAAGGTCACCAGGAATGACGACCAGCCCGACAGGAAACCCATTAACTTGCCGTAGGCTTCCCGAATATAGTTGTAGTCCCCGCCAGCGTAGGGCAGGCTGGCTGAAAGCTCGGCGCAGCTCAAGGCACCCGTCAGCGCCAGCAACCCGCCAAAGATCCAAACCAGAAGCACGCCTCCGGGCGATGGAACTTGTGCCGCGATGGCTCCCGTAGAAATGAATATTCCAGTGCCGATCATGTCGCCCGAGATCAACATCACGGCGTCGAATAAACCAATTTGTCGTTTGAGTTCGGTTTCCGCCATAGCGGTTACCATTACAGGGAAATAACCGGGCAGGCAACTTATTTTCCCGAGTGCGGTCACACCCGATGGGAATTGGAATCGCCAAAGATTGTGGTAGCCTGACTGCGGCAAACACGATTGATCCAAGTGGCGCGCCGTGAAGGAGGGCTCTGATGTCGTATCGAATCGCAATCGTTGCGTTTATCCTTTTGCCTCTCGTGGCCTATGCCCAGGACGCGGTCCAACGCGATCAACGCCAAATGCACGGCCTGCACAACGATCCGAAGGCGTACATTGGCGCATTGGAAGACCCCAAACGCGACGCCTATCAGAATCCTCAAGAAGTCCTAGCAGCGCTCGACATAAAGCCGGGAGAAATCATCGCCGACATCGGCGCCGGCTCCGGTTATTTTACCTTTCGTTTGGCGCGCCACGTGAGTGAGAGAGGAACGATTTACGCGGTCGACGTAAGTCCGGACATGATTCTGCACATCAACCGCGTCATCCGCGACCTTAAAGTGACCAACGTGGCTTCCATCCTGGCCGACCCCGACGACCCATTGCTCCCGGTCGCTTCGGTGAATCGCTTCTTCTTCAGCGACTCATGGCACCACATTGAGAACCAGACGAAATATCTTTCGCTGATGAAAAAATTGCTTAAGCCCAACGGCGAAGTGGTCATGATCGACTTTCATAAGAAAGATCTCCCCGTCGGTCCGCCCATGCAAATGAAAATTGCCCGCGAAGATTTAATTAAACAAATGGAGAGCCACGATTTCCGGCTAGCCAAGGAGCATACATTCTTACCGTATCAGTATTTTTTGGTCTTCCTTGTGAAGTAGAGAGTGTAAAACATTGTAGGATGGCTTGAGGCGCCATGCGCCGATACCCATCGAATTTGACCGACCGTAGCTAACGTAGATATCGCTTCGCTCTACCCTTCTTACGAAACTGAGAAGCCGGCCGTCGTATAAAACGCGCCGAAAATCCTGGAGGTCAATGGATGAAAATTCTAGTAGTCGGCGGCAGCGGCTACATCGGCCGCCATGTCGTAAAAAATTTAGCGAACCAAGGCGCTGAAGTTATCGCTTTCGATCTTGTACCGGCAGCGGCGAATTGGATTGTACCGGGCGTGCCGTTCATCAGGGGTGACATGACGAATCTCGAAGAAATCATGGGGGCAATCGTTGACCACGGCGTGCAGCGCATCGTCGCGCTCGGCTACTTCATGACGCCGCTGCTCGCGCCCGAGTGCCGCGATCTGCTCAAAGCCGCCCGCGTGAACATTCTTGGTATAACGAATTTGTTTGAGGCCGCTCGCCTCGCGCGCATCAAACGCGTCATCTTTGCCAGCACGGTTGGAACCTTCGGTTACCAAGACGGCTACGGACCGGAACCAATCACTGAGAACACCGAGCCACGAGCGCCGAAAAACCTTTACGGTCTGATGAAGCTTCTCAACAATGGTATGGCCGAGCGCTATGCAAAAACCTTTGGCATTCAGATCGTCAAAGTCCATTCCGCCGCCGTCATCGGCCCTGGCAACACCGCCTTCTCACGGCAGATGATCCAATTCCCCGCGATTGGAAAACCTGGATTCGCCAACTGGCCCTCAGCCGGACCACGCAATATCGTCGGTGTCACCGACAACGAGATCGCCGCTATCGTGAAAAAATATCTGCCCGACGCCCAAATCACCTTCGACGAAAAAGCGCGCGTCCCTGCTTGGAACTTCGACGACTCCCGCCCAGTGAAAGAATTCGACTGGAAGATTCAGTCTGTAGAAGAAATGGTCTTGGACGAGATTAATGGAACGAGGGAAGCAGCAGGATTGGCGCGACTCCATACCTAAGCAATGACGAGAACCGTATTTTCACTTCCCACTTCGAGAATTGTCATTTGGCAGCTGTTCCAAACACCCTCCATGGAATGAAGTTCAAGCGCACGCGTTTTCGAGCCGGCTTAGACCTTCCTTCCCGTTCGTCCAATGGGTGACCGCGATAGCGATCGGCACTAATCCGTGATAGGGAGTCCGTGGTTTATGAATACGACCATGAATTGGCAAGAACCCGACATGTTCGAGTCGGTCAACCATGGCAACAAGCCGTTTTCAATTCGTGTTCCATCTCTCGTCGTCACCCGTGGCAAGAACGACCGACTCAACTTCCTTACCGCAATGTGGTTTACGCCGACCGGCGCCGAGCCGTCGCGCATGATCGTGGCGATTCAGAAAAGAACGTTAACCTATGACTTTCTACTTGAGCGTGGCGAGTTCGTCATGAGCGCGCCCACCGACAAAATGATGGACATTGTCGTATTCGGTGGCTATGTCTCCGGTCACGACGTCGATAAATGGCAAGCGGCGGGACTCACGGCGGTGCGGCCGTCAAAGATTTCCGTGCCGCTGATCGGTGAAGCGATCGGTAATGTCGAATATCGCGCGGTGAAACAGATACCTTTCGACGACGACATGGACCTTTTCGTCGGTGAGGTTCTAGCCACGCATATGCGCAAAGGTGCGATGGAAGACGAGCTCTATCGGGCAGATGCGAATCCGCTTCTCTATATGGGAACGAAATACGTTGAGGGGAAACCACGGGGCAAATACTACGCTCATTTGCGCGGTATCGGCCCCGCGAACTACGAGTCCGCGCTTTTGAAAAAATATCTTTCACAGCCGAAGAAACCGAGCAGGAAGGAGGAATAACTATGATCGCCAAGACGTTTCTGTGCCGATCAGTATTGGGTATTGCTCTTGCCATCTCGCCGGGCATTTCTCCTTCGGCTTTCGCTTCTCTTCCCAAGTCGACCGAAGAAATGCTCAAGAAATTAACCTAAATCCGGCGTGAAAAGTGATTATTTCAAAGCCTGAGTTTTTCAATTTTATGCAACGCATGCTTCTAAGCGTTTTCCCGTGGGCCACCAGCGGGTATAGCCAGTCGGGGCCGATTGCCTGTCCGAAGCAGTAGTGCAGGCATTAACAGAATGCGATTGCGCAACGTATCGAGCGTAGCGGCCTGAAACTCCCGGGGCAAACA
>DASXSW010000644.1:0-3153 GCA_036505755.1 Binatia bacterium
TCATCCTTACGGACCAAGGTACATGACTCGGAGACAGTGTGGATCGCTACTCCTTCACTGTATGAAACTTTCATTCACAACACCTTGCCGACTTTTACCGGCGCATCTGAACCTTGAACCACCGACGAAGGAGGTCAAACATGTACGGTTGGCGCGCAAAAATCGGCCACGTCGCTCCATCGCGCGGCGATACTTTGGTTTATGAATTCTATCGAATGTTGCCGGAAGGTTTCATGATTCTGAACAGTACCGGGACGATTCGACAATTGGTCGACGCCGATTTCGAGCGTCAACTGCAACGCATTGAGGAAGCTGCCGCGGACCTGGTCGACAACAAGTGCGATTCGATAATTATTGGAGGCTCGCCGCTTTTCACCAAGCTAGGTTACGGCAGCGACATCGAGATGGGCAAGAAGCTAACGGGGAAATTCGGCGTTCCCGTTTCACCTGGGATCACTGGAGAGGTCGAAGCTCTAAAATCATTAGGTCTGAAAAAGTTAGTTGTCGCCACGCCACACGAAGACACACTTAACGAGCGCATGAAAGCGTTTCTCGAAGCCTCGGGGTTTAACGTGCTGAAAATTCAAGGGTACGGCGTTCGTAAGAATGCCGATTTGACCGACATGGACGTGCACGCGGCGTACAAGATCGCCAAGCGGCTGTATGAGCAGGCGCCCGAAGCGGACGGCGTCTTCGTTCCCTGCCCACGCGGCCGACGATTACCGACGTCGATTTACTCGAAAAAGAGATCGGCAAGCCGGTCGTCACAAGTTGCCAGGCCTATATCTGGCACGCGCTCAAGATGGCAAAAGTGAAACAGAACGTGACCGGTTTTGGTAAACTAATGGCCTCGCTGGCGAACTACTAGTCTCGGCTCCAAGCCGAGGGGATTTGGACTTCTCCTTTCGTCTTACCCCGAAAGTATGTCCTGAGCGAAAGCCGCGAGGAGAGCACCTCTCGCAGATGCCCGAACCGCCGAGCGCGTGGCGGCCGTCGCGCGATTCCGCCCGAGTTCGACGCCGTGATCATGCGGTGCATAGCGAAGAATCCCGACGATCGCTACCAGACCCGCAGCGGATCTTTTCGCGGGCCTCAACAAGGTTCCGGCTATCCTGCGCCGCGCACCGAGACGCGGCGGCGCTTCGTGCCGACGCCACGGCGGCGCGCGACGCTCGTGCCGGAGCGGCCCGCGACCGACCGGGCGGTGACTTCGGCAACGTGCGCGGCGCGCTCCGGCGCGTCGCCGAGGGGCTGCTCGATCTCGGCGTCGACGACGCGCGCCTCGTCAGCGGCGTCGCCGCGCTGCGCGATCACGAGCAGGCGCTCGCGAGCCTCGAGGCCGCACAGGAGACACGATACTAATTTAATCTTGGAAGTTGCTTCGCAGGTCTATATTGTGCTTTGCACGGTCATGCGACGTGCAGTACTATTATCTTAACCCATTGCTTTCTGACTGCCACGGTGAAAGGAGCATGCCATGTCTAAATCGCTGAGAGCCGTAATCCACGAGGGAAAGATCGAGCCCTTGGAAAAAGTCGACCTTCCCGAGGGTGCAAAAGTTCTGGTGACACTCCTCACCGACGAAGAAACAGAGTTCTGGCTCGGCGTAAGCCAAAGCTCACTCGATGCAATTTGGGCGAACCCCGAGGATGATGTGTATGGCCAGCTCCTCAAGGAATGACCTCATCCTGGTCCGCTATCCATTTTCAGATTTGTCCGGAGCAAAGGTCAGGCCTGCGGTTGTAGTGAGCGCGCCGCACTCGTCTCAAGACATCTTTATCATTCCCTTAACAAGCAAAACGGCTCCTCTCCTCGCTGGTGAGTTTCTGCTCGCTGATTGGAAGGCAGGCGGACTAAACGTGGCAACAGCAGTGAAACGGGGTCTGTACACGGTCCATCAGACGTTGGCTTTAAAGACTGTCGGTCGGCTGTCGCCGCGGGATGCTGCTCAATTGCAAGGTTCATTGCGGGATTGGTTGGGCCTCTCCTAATTTCAACCCGAGAAAACAGCATCTAGGCTGGCGCCGGTAACGGACCCGGATTCGCCCGACACTTAAACGGCACGCTACAAAAAAACGGCGAGCAGAGCGAATAACGAAATCACTGTGTTCGCCTTGTTTTAACTTCCACTAATAATCCCGTTAGCCGCGATTACTTTCTACTGCCAAACACTTCTTTCAAAAGATCGTTCACCCGCGCCGCCGGATTCGTCCTGATTTTTTTCTCTTCTTGACCGACCACGAAAAACAGCCCGTCCGTAGTCTTCTCCGTCACATACTGGTTCACATCGAAGCTAACGTGTTTCGAAAACGGCACGTCTTTGTAGCGGCCTATCAAATCGTTGTATTGGCGATTGACGCCCACCTGATTCATTACGTCTTTTACCGATGGCAAAAAGGCTGCTTGGAGTTTCTTCGACGTCTTCGACTTGAAGTAGTCGGTTGCTGCTGTGGCACTGCCGTTGAGAATGTTCCGCGCATCGTCGAAGGTCATCTGCCCGATCGCGTCCCAAAAAATTTCTTTGGCGAACGGCACCGCCTTTTCCGCTGCCCGGTTCATGCCCACGACGAACTCGTCGATTTGCGGACCGTAGCCGACAAACCGCAGAGGCGATTCGATGGCTTGTAACGATTTCGGCATTAAAATCTTGATCGCTTTGTTCTTCAAAAACCCATCGACTGTGCCTGTTTGACTGACCGCGTTTTCCGTGCCGACTTTCAAAGCCTCTTGCAATCCGGACCCGATCCTCGCATCGCTTTGCGCGCTGCCGGCGCCTGGCAGGTTGCCGATCCCCTGAAAAACTTTGTCGAGCTGCGCCGACGCTGGGGATGCAGCCACCAGAAAAATTATTATAATCAGCCAAATCATTGAATTGACTCCTGAAGAATATCTTTCAGAAGTCACGATACGAACATGGGAGGCGAGATACAAGTTAAAAGAAAGTGAAGGAAGCCGCTGGAGTCCGATTACAGTGTACTGTCGAATCGAGCCGGTGGCTTGCGGTCTTCGCCCAGCTTGAAATCATTCAGCGCGGCGGCAAACGTGGCGTCGAGAATAAGATCCATGATCTCTTGTTGCGCCTCTCGCGGCGAAAGCCGAAACGCCGTGCGCAGGGGTTGGATCGCAGCGCGCCACTTGCTTTGGCTGATGTAG
>DASXSW010000645.1:0-5435 GCA_036505755.1 Binatia bacterium
GGTAGCCTTCCTTGTTCTTTAGCCAGCCGCCTTCACCACGCGAAGCTTCGGTAATCAAAATTCCCGTTCCCGGCAACCCTGTGGGATGGTACTGAACGAACTCCATATCTTTGAGCGGCACTCCGGCCCGATAGGCTGCTGTCATGCCGTCCCCGGTGTTGATGGCGGCGTTGGTGGTGAAAGGGAAGATGCGGCCGCCGCCTCCGGTACATAGAATAACGCTTTTGCCGGCAATGACTTCTACCTTGCCGGTATAAAGATTGATCGATGTGACTCCGCGCACCTTGCCATCGTCGACCAGCAATGAAGTGAGGAAACACTCATCGTAGCGGACGATGCTGTCATACTTGAGAGAAGTCTGGAACAGGCTGTGGAGCAAGTGAAAGCCGGTTTTGTCCGCGGCAAAAAGCGTGCGATCGACGGTCATGCCACCGAAGGACCTGACACTCACACGACCGTCAGGATCGCGGCTCCACGGGCAACCCCAGTGCTCCAGTTGGATCAGTTCTCGCGGAGCCTCTTGGACAAAAGCCTCGACAGCATCTTGGTCCGCGAGGAAGTCGGCACCAAAAATGGTGTCCTTCGCATGGAGATCGAGGCTATCGAAATCGCGCATAACTGCCGCGGTTCCCCCTTCAGCGGAAACCGTGTGACTTCTCATGGGATAAACCTTGGAGACTAATGCGATCGAGAGCTTATTCGATATCTCTGCTGCGGCTATGGCGGCACGCAGGCCGGCACCGCCTCCGCCGACGATTATAATATCATGCGTATACATCGTTGATTTTTTTAACTGGTGGTTTCCCGGGTGTCAAGTTTGTTGGGGCTCTAACGCTGAGCCGTCAGCTATCACCTGCCAAAAACTGAAAGCTGATCGTTTTTCTTAGGGGGATTTTTTTTTCACTAATTCATATCCGAGTTCTTCTATCGCAGTGAGGATGTCGACGACCGCGGTGAGGTCTTGGATCCACGCGTGCCCCATTCGGACCTTTACCGCGTAATTGTAACCGAATGGGTGTTTCTCCTTACGAAACTTGATGATCTCCTGCGCCAATACGATCGGGTTAACCTTTTTTTCCGCTGCTTCCATGCGGGATGGGGTGCGAGGTAATGGAGTGTTGGAATATTGGGGTGATGCGTGTTCGGAACAACACTCCGTTAGTCCATTCCTCCACTACTCCATTTCATCTAGGACATCATGCTGACCTTCGACTCAATATCGGTAGTCGAGACGATATGCCGCTTGAGGTTCATCTCATTGGGATCAAAACCCAGGGCCAAACCTACGAACTGAGGCAAGTGGAGAATTGGCAGATCAATCTCTTTTCCTGTTTGTGCCTCTGCCCTCGATTGGTTCCCGTCCAAGTTTAGATGGCAGAGGGGACACGGGGTAACCATAAAATCAGCACCCTTCTCTTTGGACTCGCCGGTGTGCTTGGCCACCATAGCGAGGGAGTTTTCCTCGTTGGCCGAAAGGATCGGAAAGCCACAGCACTTTCCCTTGCCGCTGATGTCCGCCATTTCGGCGCCTAAAATACCTATGAGCTCATCCAGATAGGCTTTCCGCCGGTTAAGTTCTTTTGTTGGAGTTATGGCTTCAGGGGGGCGGCGCAAATAGCAACCATAAAAGGGCGATACCTTGAGACCCTTAAGGGGTCTTTGTATTAAAGACTGGAGACGCTCGATGCCATAGTCTTCAAAGAGAACCCATAGCAGATGTTTCACCTCGGTGGTTCCCTTGTATTCCAGGCCCTCGTCCGCGAGGAATTCTCTATTCACTTTTTCGCGGTAATTTGGATCTTCCTTGAGCCGGTAGTTCGCTTGAGCCATGACTCCCGTACAGGTGCTGCATATGGTCATGATTGGCAGTCCCAGCTGTTCGGCTTTGGCGAAAGTTCTAGCGTTAATCGGATCAGAGATGTTTTGGGGCAGGACGCCGGCTCCGGTGCATCCTACACTCTTCAGCTCGTCAAGTTCGATTCCCAATTTGTCAGCGACCTTGACCGCCGACGGATAAAGCTCCGGACAGCCTCCGCGGGAGACGCAGCCGGGGTAGAACGCGTATTTCATTTTTCCTCCTGCTCAGCTTTCTCAAAAATTTTCTTGATTTTATCGGCGTCGGGCCGCTTCGAATGCATGTACGGAATCGGTGCCTTCCCTCGGGTGAGGGCTTTCGCGGCCGTGGGAAGGAGTTTCATTAGGCCCTTTACATTTGTGAGTCCTTCAGATTCAACGGCAAGCCTACCTTCATCCAGCCAGCCGCTTTCCTTAACCGATGCGGCAAAGCTCTCGTGGTGCCGGGCGACGGCCTCATGAGTGATCCCGGAGTTGAAGGCCCTGTCTCTCAAGGCAACAATCCGCTTCGTAGGTTCAATGCCGCGCGGGCAATGTTCGTCCGCCTCGTAACAGTGAACGCAATCCCATATACCCTTGGGTTTTTCAACGATCTTCACTTGTTCCCGTGAGTCCTTGTTCCTCGGATCAAAGGCCAAGCGATACGCTTTCGTTAAGGCCGCGGGACCGAGAAAATTAAAATCCACGGGGAGGACGGTACAGCCCTCGTCGCACATGCCGCAGTAAAAGCAGCTCATCACTTTTCTTATGTCTTGCATTGCGGCATCCGAAACCGAGTTTTCTCCGTTAGCGGAGGTTTCCTCCGCCTCCAGCCACGGCTTGACCTCCTTAATCTTGTTCCACATAAAAGCGTCCCAGTCGAAGACGAGATCTTTGATGACCGGAACGTTGCGCAGCGGGTCGAGGGAGATCTCGGGTCCCTTTTGGGTGTAGGCAGATACTTTGGCCGTGCAAGTCAGACGACTACTGCCATTGACACGAACCATGCAGTCGCCGCAGTGACCGCGGAGACAGGAACAGCGGAAAGCAAGACTCGGATCCATCTCGTCGCGAATTTTGAACAGGCTTTCGAGAACGGTGGCGCCGTCGGGGACGTCCACGGTGTAATTGGCGCGGCCCGGCTTGCCATCTTTCTCCGGGTCTTTTCGGTAAACCTTGAATGTGACTTGCATGAGACTATCTCCTCCGCCGTTCAATGTTAGTTTGCGACCGGGTTTTTGTCGAGCTGAGTGGATCCTTGTGAAAGTTTTGCGACGGTGTGGCTCTTCCAGTTGGCGTCATCGCGATTTGGGAAGTCGCTTCGATAATGCGCTCCGCGGCTTTCCGTCCGCGCCTGCGCAGAGCGAGCCACGATTTCTGCGAGTATAAGCATCGCGCCGAGTTCAAGATGCGTCGTCAGCTCGTAATTATAAATTCTCCCTGTATTTCGGACCTTAATCCTTTGATAGCGCTCCTTTAACCGTGCGATTCGATCTAACGCCTGCGTTAGTCCACCAGCGTCGCGGATGAGACCGACCTTCTCGTTCATCAAACCACCCAGTTCGGCGTGGACGGCGCTCAATGAGTCCTGGGATGAATCGCCCGAGGCGAGAGCCGCAAGCGTTTTTTCTTCATCCGCAAGCTTTGCCGCCGGAAAATTCTTCTTAACGGCGGCTTTGGCGTAGGCGGCCGCAGCCTCGCCAACTCTTTTACCAAAGATAACGGCCTCAGTGAGCGTATTACCTGCCAAACGACCCGCGCCGTTGAGTCCGTTGCAGGCGCATTCGCCCACGGCGAACAGCCCCGCTATCGATGTCTCGCCGGAAGCTTTAGCTTCGATGCCTCCCATAGGACGATGTGCGACGGGATGGATGGGGACTAAATCTTTCGTGCAATCCAAGCCGGCGACGGATCGGAGCAACTCATGAGTCTGGGGGAAAAATGACAGGATTTTGTCCTTGCCGATCGGCTTGAGATCGAGGAATGCCGAGCCCGCGCCGTTTTGTGCAGCCTGCGAAATGGACAAAGAGAGTTTACCCCTCGGCGCATCCTTGGCGACCTGGATCGCCGCGCCTTGCTGGTTGACGATCTGCGCGCCACTCCCGAGAGTGGCCTCGGTAATGAGAAGCCCCTGTCCCTTGGGAAACACGGTGGGATGGAACTGAACCATTTCCATATCCATCAGACGAGCGCCACATAGATAGGCGAGAGCTTGGCCGTCTCCCGTAGTTCCGATTGAGACCGTCGAAGGCGCGTACATACGTGAGAACCCACCGGTGGCAAGAACCACCGCTCGCGCAGCAAAGGAGTCGAGTTTCCCGGATCTGAGCCCGAGCGCGATCGCGCCGGCGCATTCGCCTCCGTCAGCAACCAAGGAAGTCATGAACCACTCTTCGAATGCGGGAATCTCAAGACGCTGAAACTGTTCGTAAAGCACGTTAAGAACGATGTGACCGGTGCGGTCGTCTGTGTAGCAGCTTCGACTTCGGCTATTGGAGCCGAATCGACGCCGATCGATGCGTCCTTCTTTGTCGCGGTTAAACGGCACGCCCATTCGTTCGAGCCATAGAACTTCCTTCGCGGCTTCTTGGGCGAAGCTCTGAACAATGGAACGCTCACACAAACCGTCACCGGCCGCCAGCGTGTCCTCGGTAAATTTTTCCGGCGAGTCATCCTTCCCAAGCGGAGCGTTGATTCCGCCTTGGGCGAGTGCCGAGTTGGATCTGAGAGGATGAGTCTTTGAAATGAGCGCCACCGAAACGCCTGCGCGCTTCGCCGCGACGGCTGCTCTTAGTCCTGAAACTCCGCCACCAATGACGACGACGTCAAATTCTTGCATGCAACATCCGCCTTTGTGTGAGTCTTGTTTTTATAACAGACGCCTATGAGTGCGTCAACAAAGGTAAAAGCGTGGAAACGCAGAGAGCAGGGAGCCGCATTTGGCTGCCGACTGCTCTGCAAACTGCGGACTGATTTATTCTTTCTCGGGGATTCCCGGTTCGGTCATCCGCCACGGGTCCAAGATTTTGGCGAGCTTCTCGGGCGGTAGAACCCTATGGGCAAGGGCGACTTCTCTCACAGACTTGCCGGTGGCGTAGGATTCCTTTGCGATCTTAGCTGCGGCATCGTAGCCGATCACCGGCGCGAGGGCGGTAACCATCGCCAGGCTCTTTTCGATCATCTCCTCGCAACGCTCTTGGTTCGCTGCGATTCCCACGACGCATTTCTCGGTGAAGGCTTTCACCACACTGGCGACGCGTTGGAAAGACCGTTCCTGCAATACCCGTAACATCTTTGCCTGGGTTACCAGAGGCACATCGCCTATCTCGTCGAGAAAAAACGAACCGCCGTGGGCTTGCTCGAACTTGCCGCGGCGGCGCGCGAAAGCGCTGGTGAACGAGCCTTTTATCCATCTGACAGAACACGGTGTCAAGTCAAGGTCGATGGGACAAGGCGCTCATCAGATCATCGTGGGGGGCCTAACAATCCTGCGGCGGCGGAGTGCTTTAACTGCATGTCAAATCATTCTTTTGGTTCATTCACAGATGTGCTAGCAGAAGAAAATAGATGGACACGATCAAGCAACTGAACGAAATCATCCT